>NZ_JAALCR010000004.1:300000-376795 GCF_011065895.1 Paludisphaera rhizosphaerae
TGCGGATCTGGATCGTGTGCTCGGGCTTCTCCTTGAGGACCGGCTTGAGGGTCTCGACCAGGTCGACGTCTCCGGCCTCGGAGCGACCGATCTCCACCGCCCCCTTGTGCAGCGTCAGCGTGGCGACGACCGGCTGCTTGAACAGGATGTCCCAAAGGCTCCAGGAGAACGTCCCCGAAGGCGCCTGCACGAGCTTATGGCCGTTGGCGTCGACGAGCGCGGGGGCGTCGATCTCGGTAGGCCCGAACCAGGAGAGTCCGACGCGGTCGAACGACACGCCCCCCGGCGCGAGAACCTTATCGGCGGCGGCCTCCAGTTTGGGCCTCGCCCACGACGAACTCAGGATCCACGGCAGCGCCGCGATCAGCAGAACCGGAACGGCGACGACGGCCGCAACCACGCCAAGCCACCACCGCCGGCGCTTTTTCGGGCGTTCCGCAGCGTCATTCGTCGTACTCATCGCGTCCGCCTCTCGGTCCGTCTCGGTGCTTCATCCAGCCGGCGGCAGCGTCCGGCCTGTCGACACCCACTATAACGTCCGAAAGCGCCGCATGTCTTACCCATTCGGCGCCGCCCGCATCGAGAAGTCGTTCATCTTGATGCCTCCGAGTGGGAGGAGTCGGAAGTCCTTATCTTGGCAAAACGTAGGGGCCTCCTTCTTAGACAAACATCACTAAAATATTAGAACTTGGGAGTGGTGGATGCTTGACGGTCTGCGAGCGCCGCGGAATACTGAGCCGTCGCGTTCCAGGGACTCGGAACAAGATCTACACCTTTGACGGATGGAGCCGAGCCACACCATGAATCCCTACCGCGAAGCCTTTTACCAGCGTCAGGCCGAGTGGCACGGTTACGACAAGCCTGGTTTCGCTGAGGAGAAGCACACGCAACGTGTGCGTTACTACGATTGGTACACTCGGGATTGGCTTCCCCGAGACAAGGACGTACCGATCCTGGACATCGCCTGCGGCAGCGGCCAGTTCCTCTATTTCCTGCGCGAACGGGGGTACACGAACGCGGTCGGCATCGACCTGGATCGAGCCCAGGTCGAGATCGGGCGTTCCCTCGGCCTGGACTGTCGATGCGCGACGGTGTCCGACTTCCTCGCGTCCGAGGACCCATCGAAGTCGTACCAGTTGGTGACGATGCTCGACATCCTCGAGCACTTCACCCGCGACGAATTGTTCCCCATTCTGGAAGCGGTCGCCGCCAGATTGGCTCCGGGCGGACGGCTGATGGTGAGCGTCCCCAACGCGGACAGCCCGCACGCCGCTCGGGCGATCTACGCGGACATCACCCACGAAATCGCCTTCACGCCGACCTCCCTCAACGAGCTCTTCTTCTGCCACGGCCTGAAGGTCGCCGGCATGCGCGACCCCTGGCCTGCCCCGGTTTCGCCCGTCCTGCGAGCCTACCGGGCTATGAGCACGATCACCCGGAAGATGGAAGGCTTGCGTCTCCGGCTCCTGGGATTCGACTCGCCCCAGTACTGGTCGTCGGTCGTCTGGGCCCTGGCCGAGAAGCCGCAGGCGAAGCTCCAGGCCGCTGGATCGGGCGATCGTCGCTGAGCCGGACGGCCGTCACGTGAGGCGGCCTCCCCAGATCAAGGCGTCTCGACCCGCACGACGATCGAACGGCGGAAGGCAGGCAGGGAGATGCGCCCGGCGTCGGTCGCCGAGGCTTCGGCCCAGCGGTCGCGCCAGGGGTCGTAGGTTCGGACCTTCGCACCGCGGGGCAGCGGACCGAGATCGACGGAGAGGCCCGCCAACTCGGCAGCGGGGCGCTTCTGGGCGAGTTCGGCGCGCCAGTCGGAGGCCGCGTCGCGACACCAGGCGATCGACGTCTTCGTCCCTCGGAGGAGATAGACCCGCAGCGACGGGTGTTCGACTCGCATGGGCTCAAAGCGCTCGGCGGGCGGGTCGAGGCCCTGGACCGCCTGAGCGAAGCCCTTGAAGACGCGCCAGAGGTTGTTGGCGGCGACGTAGTGGTCCCAGTGCCAGCACTGGCCGGAGCCGGCCGCCCCGGCGAAGAACGGGGCGAAGAGGACGTCGTGGAGGATGACCCCGTCCTTGTCCTCGGCGTAGAGCTTGAACGGACCGCTGTGACCGGGCTCGACCGCGCCGCTTTCGGCCAGGAGCACCGGCTTGCCGGGCTTCGCGTCGATCAGTTCGCGAACCGCGTCGGCGGCCAGGACGTCGACCGGGCCGTGGCAGAGTTCCATCCTGGCGCCCAGGTCGAGATAGCGGTGGACCTGCGCGACGTCGTTGCCGGGCAGAGCGATCATCCGACGGTAGGATGGGCGCTTGCCTTCGTTGTCGAAGCTGCCAAAGCTCTGCATCGCGAGCTGCTTCGGGAAGAGCCTGCGCAGCTCGGGGAGCATCGCCCGGGTCCATTCCAGCTCGTCGCCGTCGCCGGAGACGGCGTCCATCTCGTTCCACAGCTCCCAGCCGAAGATCGTGGGATCGTCGCGGTACCGTGCGGAAAGGTATTCGAGCTTCTTGATGAACTGGGCGCGGGCCTCGGGCTTGCTCATCCAGTCGGCCATCGAGGTCGCCAGGCCCCCCTTCGACTCGTGATGGACCGTCTTGATGGCCCAGGTCTGGCGGGTGCTCTTGGGGTCGATGTTCCGGAAGTGCTCGATGGTCATCTTGACCTTCAGCCCGTGCTTCCGCGCCAGGGCGAGCATGGCGTCGATGCGCCGGGCCTGCTCGGGGTCGTACTCGCCGGCGTGCTTCGTCTCCAGCTCGTAGAAGTCGTTGGAGAGCCAGACGCGGAAGAAGGTGCAGCCGTTCGCCGCGAGCTTCCCCAGCCAGTCGTCGAGAGCAGCCAACCGCGCTGCGGCGTCGCCCCCCTTGACGTACGGGGGATAGATCAGGTTCATCCCGATCGGGATGAAGGCCCGGCCGTCGTCGGTCTCGAAGTAGCGCGAGTCGCGAGGGCTCACCCGGACGAAGCCGTGCGGCACCCCGCTCGGCTCCTCGAAGCCGCGCGTCGTGGCCGAGACAAGCATCGCCATCAACACCAAGCTGAGCCTTCGCGTCGACATCGCCAACCCTCCGTACAACCGCCTGGGGCCATGACACGGAGCATTCCAACGCCGAACCCGACTCCCGGTGGAGACGAAGCCGTTACCCGACAGCGTCGCCTGCGTTCAGCGCGTCGGCCAGCGAGCCGATGAAGTCGCCGACCTCCTTGACCAGATCCGCGCGGGAGCGTGTGGCCGAGTCGGCGAGCCGACGGACGAGGGCCGAGCCGACGATCAGGCCGTCGGCGACCTCGGCCAGCTCCTCGACCTGCTCCGGCGAGCTGATGCCGAAGCCGATGCAGATCGGCAGGTCGGTCTGGGTCCGCAGCCAGGCGACGTTGGCCTTGAGGTCTTCAGGCAGGGCCTTGCGTTCGCCGGTGATGCCGGCGACGGAGACGTAGTAGATGAACCCCGTCGTCAACCGGGCGATCTCCACGGCCCGCGCCCGGGGGGTGGTCGGGGTGATGAGCTGGATCAGCTTGAGATTCCGGCGGGTCGCCTTGTCCTGGAGCGAGGCTGATTCCTCGACCGGAAGGTCGGGGACGATCAGGCCGTCGAGCCCTGCGGTGGCCGCGTCGTTGAGGTAGCGGTCCACGCCCATCCGGTTGACGATCGAGTACGAGACCATCGAGACCAGCGGCGTGTCGCGGACGGCGTCGCTCCCCTCGGCCCGCAGCGTTCGCAGCGTCTGGAAGATGTGGGCGACCTTCACCCCTTGCGTCAGCGCCCGGTGATAGCTGGCGGCGATCACGGGGCCGTCGGCGACGGGGTCGGAGTAAGGGATGCCGATCTCCAGCATGCTCGCCCCGCGGCGGACCAGCTCAGGGATGAGCGCGGCCGTCGTCGCCAGGTCGGGGTCGCCGGCGGTGAGGAAGGGCATAAGGGCGCGGCGGTTCTCGGCCTTGAGGCGAGCGAAGAGGGCGTCGATACGGTTCATGGGGGGATGCCGGCCGGTGCGCGAGGCGGCCCGTCTCATTCGGATGGATGGATCGCTCGCGAAGAGGGGAGACGGGCGGACCCCCTCCGCGAGTTCGGCCGGCTCGTCAGGTGATCGGCTCGCCGCGGAGGCGGGCGACCTCGAAGGCGTCCTTGTCGCCTCGACCGGAGAGGCAGGTGATCAAGATCTTGCCAGGCCCCAGCCGCTTCGCCTCCTTGAAGGCCTGGGCGATCGCGTGGCTGGACTCCAAGGCGGGGAGGATCCCCTCCTGCCTGGCGGCCTCGCCGTAGGCGGCCAGCGCCTCGGCGTCGGTGACGCTCTCATAGCGGACGCGACCCGAGTCCTTCCAGTAGGCGTGCTCGGGGCCGACGCCCGGGTAATCCAGGCCGGCGGAGATCGAGTGGACGTCCTGGGTCTGGCCGTCGTCGTCCTGGAGGACGTAGCTGAAGCTGCCGTGCAGAACGCCCGGCTTGCCCTGGGTCAGGCTCGCCGCGTGGTCGCCCGACTTCCGCCCCCGGCCCCCGGCCTCCGCGCCGATCAGCTCGACCGATTCGTCGCCGATGAACGGATAAAAGATCCCCGCCGCGTTCGAGCCGCCCCCCACGCAGGCGACGACGGCGTCCGGCAGGCGGCCGGCCTTCTCCTGGATCTGGGCGCGGGCCTCGCGGCCGATGACCGACTGGAAGTCGCGGACGATCGTCGGGAACGGGTGCGGACCGACGACGCTGCCGATGGTGTAGTGCGTCTCCTTGGACGACCCCATCCAGTCGCGGAAGGCCTCGTTGGTGGCGTCGCGGAGGGTCTTCGATCCGCTGGAAACCGGGACGACCGTCGCGCCCATCGTCCGCATGTTGAAGACGTTGAGCTTCTGGCGGCGGATGTCTTCCTCGCCCATGTAGACCGTGCACGAGATCCCGAACAGTGCACAGGCCGTGGCCGTCGCGACCCCGTGCTGCCCCGCCCCGGTCTCGGCGATGACCCGCTTCTTCCCCATCCGCCGGGCGATCATCACCTGGCCGATGGCGTTGTTGATCTTGTGCGCGCCGGTGTGGTTGAGATCCTCGCGCTTGAGGTAGATCTCCGCCCCGCCGGCGAACTTCGTGAGCCGGTCGGCCCTGTACAGCGACGAGGGACGCCCGACGTAATCCTTCCAGTAATACTCCAGCTCCCGGACGAACTCGGGGTCCGCCTTGGCCTCTTCATAGGCCGCCGAAAGCTGGTTCAGGGCGTCCATCAGGGTCTCGGGCACGAACCGCCCGCCGAACGCGCCGAAGCGTCCCAGCGCGTCGGGAGCCTGGGCGATCGTCGTCGAGGTGGACGACCCGGTCGAAGCAGGGTGAGACATCAGCGCACGATCCTTCATCTCGTTCGAGGCCGATCAACGGTCGGCGGTGGGCCGAGGATCCATTGTCGAAGCCGACGCCGGTCCCGGTCAAGGGATGTCCCACGCCGCCGGCCGTTCATCCGCCTAAGACGCCCCAGGACGGCCGACGGGTTCGCAACCGCAAGGCCAAGGCCGCACCGCCAGACCCCATCCCGGCCAAGCCGATTCGGGTTCGATTGGGTTCCCTCGCGCCGGGATCCGACGACCCCTGCCCGCCCCAAACTCCATCCCCTCAAAGATTTAATCCCACAACCGCCGATCCCCCTGATGGCTTCGTTCGCCCCGTTCTCATGCCAAACCTCCGTCACCGATCGCAGGGCCAGATGGCATCAGGCTTGTCCGCGAAAGGATTTCGAAGCCTCCCAGGAGAATCCGGAGGTGGTTTACGGCCCCCGACTCCAGCCGGAGAACGGCCACAGATGAAGAGGATGGACACAGATCGGATAAAGAGGGAGATCCTCATGGACGCTCTCCCTCCTTTTCTCCCAGCGGTGCCGATCTGTGTCCATCCGTGGCCTGTCTCTGCCTCTCCCACTCAGCAGACAGCCACGTATCACGTCCTCGCGCGACACTTCTCACGGGCGAAACGCGAAAGCCAGGGGCCGCACCAGAAGCTTCGGGTTCGATTGGGTTCCCTCGCTCGGTCGTCCATCCGAACCCGATCGACGCAACCTCCCTGTCGAAAACCAGTTAAGGTTATCCAAAAGGCTTCTCTCGGCGGCTTCGTTCGCACACTTCTCACGAGCGGACGCAGCGAACCGTCGCTGCTTCCAGCACCAATCGTCAAGTTGTCAAAGATCGCCCTCCATCCAATAGAGTGGGGTACGATCAGACTTCCTGAACGAGAATCCGAGGCCCCCTCCGATCTCGTGGAGTCAGCCTGATCCGAAACCTCCGAATGCTCCGATTGTCGGTCGCTTCCCTTCGCCCGGCCGACCGAATCGATGCCTCAACAGCCGCCCCTCTGCCCTCTCGCACAACCGATCGAGGAAGCGCCGGAGCGTCAGCGTCGAGTAATGAATCCTCAACGTGACGATCCAGGTCCCCCGGATCGCCGTGGAGATCGAGTCACCGGTTTCTCGGTCCACACAGACACCGAGAAATAAGAGGGATGCCTCCGTCCGGGGCCGCTCGAAATGCTGGCAGGAGAAACCGGAGCCTGATTCGACGCCCTGCATCCGCCTGCGCCCAAGCGCCGGAATGTGCCGCCTCTGGTCGCCTCGCCGAGCGAACCGTCGCCCCCCCCTGGCCAGTCGGCTCGCCGCTGCCGAGACTGGCCAGGGAGGGGCGAATTGAATTGAAGTGAAGGGCGACGTGATTGCGGACGTCGGCTTTCGTCTTACGCGAAACTTACGCGAAGGGGTCCGGCCGAGGTCACCCATTCGGAACCCCACCCACATGTCAGCCTCGATGTTGTAATACGCCTGCCACTCCGGCCTGGTCCGACCGAGGTACATCTCGACAGGGTAGAGAATCCCATACAGCCCGAGAATCCAGCGCTCCTCCCAGTCCTTGACCGGAGGCGGCATGCCAGGGCGACGGCATCGGTGCCGAGGCGGATGCGGAGGGTGTACACGCCGGCGGGTGTTCCACCGCTGCTCCCCGGTGCTCGGTCGGGCCAGGTTCGCGGGATCGAACAGGGCGACGGTTGGAGCGGACGACATGCGATTGATCCGGCTCATGGCGGTCGATCCTGATACGAGAGGGGCTGGATATGATTCTCCGCCATTTTACACTACGAAAACCCGCGCAGCACCGCTTAATTTAGCCTCAAACTGGGTGATCCCCTGTTCTCGACCCAGAGACGCGGCCGATGTCAATGGCAGGAGGAAATGGGCCCCTCTCCCCACGAGCGGCCTTGCCTGCCGAGTGATTGAGGAGATGCGCCCGGCCGCCGAGTCGAGCTAACGAGCCGAGCCGCTCGCTCTGGGATCGAGTGCCCTGTCTCCTCCGCCGGCGCCGAGCGCTATCCGAGCGGGCAGCGCTCAGAGCGAGGCCTGCCGATGGTCAGGCTCGAAAATGCAACGTTTGGCCGGTCCGACACAAAAGGCTATCGGCTCTGTCGCCCGAAACGACCTACCAGGCGCGTACTCAGTGGCAACCTGAACCACGCGGCGGCCCCTTGATCCATCATCCCATGGCACGGCGCACGACTGGGATGGGAACGCTGCCGGGCCGTGATCCGCTTCGCTCAGGCGTTTCGATCGTGGCCGCTCACCGAATTCAAACTGGTTTACAATAGACGTTTTAATCCGGTTTCGTTGTAGACTGCGTGCACCTCTGGCCGTCCATCTGCCGAGGGAAATCGAAGGCGCGGAAGCTCACCGTCAGTCGCTGGAGTCAAACCATGAGCGCCCTGGAGGATGGAACCGACGCGGATCGTATCAGGGACGCGGTCACCCTGGCCAAGAACATGCGGAACAATGGGGTGTCTCGAGAGACGATCGCGATCCGCCTGGCGAATCGTGGGTTCAAGCCTCAGGCGGTCGAGGAAGTGCTCCGCCAGGTGCCCAGGGAAGAGCCTGTGAACATCATCGTCGGGAATGGTTCGACGAACGGCGGCAGGATGATCCTCGTCGCCGTGGGGGCGATGATCTCCCTGATGGGGTTGTTCTTCGTGGTGGGCAACCGGACGGGCGCAGCGCCGACCGTGCCGTTCTTCGGCTTCACATTCATGGTGATCGGCGGGGTCATCATGAATGCCGGCAGGTCGTGAGCGCAGTCCGGAACACGATGGGGGGATCCATCAGGGACGCCTCCTGCCCGCCGCTGAATGAGGCTCGTCACACCTCTTCCACGGATTCTCTCGCGGCCGCAGGTCGAGCGAGGTCCAGGCGGAGGCCGATCGCCAGACCGAGGAGCAATATCACCGTCGTCGCCAGCGCCATGGAGAGCCATCGCGGATCGTCGGTCGGCGCCTTGGGGATGGCGGCCTCCTGTCTCAATTCGACTCGGATCGCATCGCGATTGGCGAACTCGAGGTTCTGGAGCTTCCGGCTGATGTGCTCGTAATCGCGGCGGAGCGACTCATATCGGGATTTCCAGTCGAGGAGCTTCCAGGCGTCGGCGCCCTTGCGCGCCAAGCCCCGCAGTCTCTTGATCTTCTCCTCCAATTCCGCCTTCTTCGCGACGTCGTCGGTCTCGGCCTGCTCGAGCATGATCGGGAACAATCGCTCGGCGAGCAAGCGATTGAACACAGCATCCATTTCAGCGTCGCTCTCTGAGGATTCCGCCTTGAGACGTTGTATCTCCTTTTGAACTGAGTCTAAGTATGACTTGAGACTCTTCATGTATTGCTCATCGCCGGCCGACGAACGATTTCGCGTCATGTCGAGATATGTTCTTGTCACCGCGTTCACGACGGCGGCGGCCTCAACAGGATCATGCGATTTGAACGAGACGACGACCAGTTCCGTGCGCGGAATCTGGTAGACCTTGAGGCGGTCGCGGATGAGAGCCACGGGCCAGGCCGAAGCCTTGATCGATGGCAGGTTGACGACGCTGGGATCAGCGACAGCCTCGTTGAGGACCGAGTCGACCGTGATCGAGTTGATCGCCGTCTCGATGATACGTTGCACCAGCGCCTCGGGATACGCGAGGGGTTCGTTCGCGTCGGCGAATAGAATCGGGCGTCGCGTACGGACTTCCACGATCGAGCGGGCTTCGAATTGGGGCGGGACGAGCAGGAAGATCGCGAGGTCCACGGCTGCCGCGAGGGCGGCCGCGGCGAGCAAGGTGGGCCATAGCCTGGCCCCCTGCCGGCTCGGGGGAGCTGACGACATAGGTGATGAAACTCCGGTCGCCGCCACGGGACGGAACAGGCGAACTTAATGAATTTTATTGCATCGCAAGGTAACTTCTTCGGCCGAACTGTTATCGAGCATCGTCGGCGCTGGTGCAAGTCCTTGTTGCATTAAGGATACGTCGCCCCGCCTCGCTCCGGCGGGGGGAGCGAATCGCATCGATTCAGAAGTCCACGCGCGGGCGGGTCGACATCCGCGGCGGCGTTTCTTGCGGCTCGTGACTCAACGCCTGGAGGGAGCTGACGCCGGGGCGCGTTGGAAGTGAGGCTTGCCCCCCCTGCCCTCCGGGTGTAAATAGGACGCCGGACTCGTCGGGCAGGATGCCTTGTGGCGTGTCGTTCGTTCTTTCAGGAGCATCTCGTGGATCAGGACGTCGTTGAAGCCGCGGTGGTTCGAGCGGTTCATCCGAGGGACGAGATGTTCACGAGCCCGGACCACTACTTCGGCGTGGGTCGATCCGCGCTGGCTTGCATCGACCTCGCTCTCCGAGGAGCGGCGACAAAGCCTTCCGACGTAAAGCGAATCCTGGACCTGCCGTGCGGGCATGGCCGAGTCTTGAGATATCTTCGCGCCGCATTCCCCGAGGCGGAAATCACAGCCTGCGACATCCTGCGAGAGGGCGTGGACTTCTGCGCCTCGACGTTCGGCGCAGTGCCTGTCTACTCCGAGGACGACCCGCACAAGATCCCCGTGGATCGCGAGGCCTTCGACCTCATCTGGGTCGGCTCGCTGTTCACCCACCTCGATTCCGGACTCTGGATCGAGTTCCTGGACGCCTTCCGGACGTTCCTCCGGCCCGGCGGGGTGCTCGTTTTCACGGCGGCGGGACTAGCCAAGTATCGCCGAGAACTCGCCGAGTATAAAAAAATCGGAAGCCATGCCAGGCTCCTCGCCGGCTATCAAAGGCATGGTTTTGGATTCGAGATGTATCAACACCTCGACTACGAGTATTACGGCTCATCCGTCTCCAGCCCCGCCTGGGTTTTCTCCCAGATCGCCACGGTGGGAGGGCTGCGGACCGTGCATTTCGCCGAGATGGCCTGGGACAGCAACCAGGACTGCTACGCCTTCGTCCGCGACGATTCACACCGCGCAGAGGTCGCTCAAATCGCTCAGTAAAGCCAGTGCGTCGGGAATGGCGTTTGCAGCGATTGTGAAAGAAGGTCAGGACAGGATTGCACCCGGATGGCCGTCGCAGTAACCTGTCGCCGGAATCGACTGGTCCGGAGCTCACCCTTCATGCCCAGTTTTCTGATGATCGCCGGCGACGCCGCCGAGGCCCTTGAGGTCTTCTACCCCAAGTACCGACTTGAGGAAGAAGGCTGGACGGTCCATCTCGCCGCCCCCGAGAAGCGCACGATTCAGACGGTGGTGCACGATTTCGAGCCGGGGTTCGACACGTACACGGAAAAACGAGGCTACCGCCTCGACGCCGATCTCGCGATCGACGACGTCAAGGCGGAAGCCTACGATGGGCTGATCCTCCCCGGCGGGCGGTGTCCGGAGTATCTCCGGAACATCCCCCGGGTGTTGCAGATCGCCCGCCACTTTTTGGAAGTGGGCAAGCCGCTGGCGGCCATCTGCCACGCCCCGTTGATCCTTGCGGCCGCGGGGACGCTGGAAGGCAGGATCCTTACGTGCTATCCCCAATGCGCTCCGGACGTCCGGGCGGCGCGAGGGGAATTCGTCGATCGCGAGGTGGTCGTCGACGACAACCTCGTCACGGCCCGCGCATGGAACGACGATGCGCCCTGGATGCGCGAGTTCGTGAAACTGGTGAAGCTGCGAGTCAAAGGGGCCTGATCAGCGAACGGCTGAGCCGGTTCGGTCGGTCAGGGGGTGGTCGTCCGGGAGCCCTGGTCTTCCGACCGGGCTTGACTCTGCTGGATCGCCTCGTAGACCTCGCGACGGTGGACCGCGACGTCCTTGGGAGCGTCGATTCCCAGCCTTACCTTGTCGCCGCGGATCTCGATCACCGTCACGGTGATCCGATCGTTGATGATGATGGTCTCGTTCTTCTTACGGGAGAGAACCAGCATCGCCGCTCCTCTCTGGTGCCTATCGCGCGGTGCGCGAACCATCCGATGTCAGGACCAGAACGCCGAGAGAAGACCTCCTCGCGCTAAGACGAAGCATGGTCCCTCCTTGCAACAACTGTACATGCGGAAGATGGGTGGTCAAGGGTACGAGGGAATTTTCATCACGAAAGGAAAAGCCGTGCAATCCCGCGAAGGCGGCGATTCTTAGCTTATTCGTTCGCCCAAGCCCTTCCCCGATCTAGCCTTTATGCGTCTGCGCCGGACGTGTATCGGCGGTAGAGGCGCCCCAGGCCGAGGTCGTTGATCTCGGCTTCCACGTCGGCGTTGTCGGTGGGATGGATGGTCTCTTTGAGTTCGAGGACCAGCAGCTCGATGAATTTGGCGCGGGCGCGCTGGAGGTTCTTGCGAAAGGCTTCCGGCGTGACCGGAGCGCCCACGATCTCGGCGAGCCGCTCGGCGATGTCGTCGATCGAGGCCTTCGGGTTGTCGCGGCGAAGCTGCAAAACGGTGGCGTAACGGTTCTTGGGAGTGGTGGCCTGGTAGGTTTCCAGCCGCGACCAGACCCGGTTCAGCACGGCCTCTCGCCAGACGCGGTCGAAGTCCTCGTCAGGTTGAGAGGCGTCCAGAAGGTCGCCGGGCGGAAGGGACTGGAGCCTGCGAGTGCGGAAGTGGTCGATGATGAGGCGGTGCAGAACGGTCCGCAGATAGTCGCGGAATCGTCCCTTGGACTTGTCGGCTCCGGCGAGCTTGCCGGTGAGGAGCTTGGTCCAGAATTCCTGGAGGACCTCGTCGGCCAGGTGGCGGTCGCGGACCTTCAGGTGGATGTACCGTGTGAGGGCGTCGTGATATCGGCCCACGAGTTCGCCCATGGCCTGCTGGCTCTTGGGGCCCGCGCCATGGGCGCTGCTGATGGTCGTCCAGTTGGTCTGGATCTCGGTCAGCCGTTCTTCGGGAGTAGGCATCGAGGGCATCCCAGGGGCCAGGGCCGGGGCGCGACGCACCAGGCCGGCCGGCGTTTCGCACTCGGAGACTGGGCGCCGCGACGTCCCAGGGTCCATCCAAATTGTACGACGTGGAGCCGAGAAGTCGTACCGTCTGGATGAGCCTTCGAGAAAACGACGCGCACGAAATACGCCCGGCAGGACTCGAACCTGCGACCGACGGTTTAGAAAACCGTTGCTCTATCCACCTGAGCTACGGGCGCGTGAATGATGTGACGGGCGAGCCCTCGACGGCTGAAACGGTCGGCCCGCCGTCAACGGCGGCGAGTGGGATGCGCCCGGCAGGATTCGAACCTGCGGCCTGCGGTTTAGGAAACCGCCGCTCTATCCACCTGAGCTACGAGCGCCTTGCTGGGGACCGATTCTCGTCTCCGTCCCCCCTGCTGTCAACCGGCCGGCGGAAGCCCCCTGTCCCATCCCGCCCTTCCCCGCATACTATTTTAGAAGAGGGAAGCCGAGCTCTTCCGGTTCGTCCGCCGTCGAGCCCTTCGCCCGATTCGCTGCACGCATTCAAACTCCCTGATTCTGGAGAACGAATGGGAGATGCTCCGAGTTCGGACGTATTAGGTTCGGAGGAGGATCGGCGCGAGGCCGACCGGAGATCGCCCACACTGCGAGGAGCCATGGCCGACGTCGAGCCGTCCAGACTCGGGCCCTTCCGTTTCCAGATCGGGAGTTACGGAGTTCTGCACCCGCTAGGATCGGGAGGCATGAGCTCCGTCTTCTACGCGGTCCACGTCGAGACTGGACACGAAGTCGCGCTGAAGGTTCTCCCGACGGCGATGGCCCGGAACCCGACGATCCTCAAGCGGTTCGTCGCCGAAGCCCGCAGCGTCGAATCGTTGCAGCACCCGAACATCGTCCAGATCTTCGACCGGGGGAGCGACGACGGGCGGTACTACCTGGTACTGGAATACGTCCAGGGGGGCGATCTTCACGAATACGTTCAGCACCAGGGCCCCCTGCCCGCCGTGGAGGCCGCCGGTCTGATCGCCCAGGTGGCGCGAGGACTGGAATACGCCGCCTCGCGGGGAGTGATTCACCGCGACGTCAAGCCGTCGAACATCCTCCGCACGCCGCAGGGCGAGGTGAAGATCGCCGACCTTGGACTGGCCGTCCGCCCCGAGGAAGACGACGAACGCGTCACCCGCGAGGGGACCACCGTCGGCACGGTCGACTACATGTCCCCCGAACAGGCGCGGGACAGCCGGGCCACCAGCCTCCAGAGCGACATCTACTCGCTTGGCTGCACCCTGCACTACCTGCTGACGGGTCTGCCCCCTTACCCGGGCGGCGACATCACCGAGAAGCTGACGAAGCACGCGCGGAATCCCCCGCCCGACGTCCTGGCCGTCCGGCCGGACCTCCCCCCCGCGTTGGGGACGCTCCTCGTCCGGATGATGGCGAAACATCCCGCGGATCGCTTCGCCAGTTACAGCGAGTTGCTGAGCGCCCTGAGTTCCTGGCTGGGAAACGAGTCGAGCGTCTCCCTGGTGCCGATCGACGATGCGCCTCCCGCTCCTCGCCCTGCTCCGCGAATCGCCTCCCCACAGCCGCCGGTGCCGGATTCGCAATCGCTGCCGGAGATTTCGCTGTCGTCGCTGGCGCCGGGGTTCCTGCACGAAGCCGAGCCATCGGTCGACTCGATCCCCAAACGCCCGACTCCGACACTGGCCCCAACGCCCCGGACGCCGCCGAGGCGGACGGCCGAGATCGGCTCCACGGTTTCCGACGACGTCTGGATCCTGCGATGCGTGCTGATCGGCGCGGCGGTCGTCGCCTCGGTGATCGGCCTCGATCTGATTTTTCGCCCGTTGCCCGACGTGATTCCCCCTCACTCCACGGAACCCTCGCGCAATAAGGCGGTCGTGGAACGTGGAGGGACGCCTCCCCAGCCGGTCGTCGAGTCAAGCCCGCCGATCGCCCAGCGCCCGCAGCCCGCGACCGCCCCGCCCCCCGTCGCTAAACCGGCGTGGGAGGAACCCGTCGACCCGCCGGCTGAGAGCATCGCCCCGAAGGTTTACTCCGCCGGCGTTCGCTCGGCTTACCTGCCGGCATGGGCTCAGGAGCCTGTCCCGTCCGAGATACCAGGCCCGCGGACGATCATCCGCCGCGTCTCCGGGACGGAGGAGCCCGGGGCGATCGCCTCGCTCCGGCAAGGACTCGACGTCACCAAGGGGGTCGTTGAACTGGCGGACGTCGGGCCGTTCATGCTCGACGACCTCCGGATCCCCGGGGAGACGCGGCTGGTCCGTTCGCGTCCCGGCTATCGCGCGGCGGTCCGAATTGGGTCGCCTCGGATCGACCTGGTCCGAAACCAACCTGGCGTCTTCGCTCTCGATGGTCGGACCCTGATCCTGGACTCGCTTGACCTGATGGTCAACGTCCGCGACCTGTCGACGCACCAGAAGGCCCTCTTCCACGGATCGGGCTTCAATCTGACGCTACGGAACTGCACGGTCACGATCTTCAATCCCTCGCGCACGCCGTTCGCGTTCGTCAGGGCCGACGACGCGGCGGGGCGGTCTTCGCGGGTGCGGATCGAGGACAGCGTCATTCAGGGCGACGTCTCTCCCCTGTTCGACCTCGGCCGGGGGGCCGTCGAGGTCGCCGTGGTGCGATCGTTCCTGGCGTCTGACGGGTCGATCGTGCGGACGCCCGATGCGTCTCCGCAGGCGAAGCACCGTTTCTACACGCTGGGGTCGGCGCTGGGGGGCCGGGGACCGCTCATCGATCTGGCCGGCGGACCGAAGAGCGATCCGGACGCGCAGCGGTTGATCGTCCGGGCCTATGATACGCTTTTCGCCCGCATCGCAGGGTCGGGCGTCGCGAGCTTGACCGTCGCCGATTCCGCCTCGGCTTCCCTCGACCGTCAGCTCGACTGGCTCGGCGCGAAGAACATGTACGCGGGATGGGTCGGGTACTTCTCGACAGGACCGGAGCGCAAGATCCAGGTCGGAACGCTGGCCGCGTTTGGTTCCACGTGGAGCGCGGAGGAGGATTCGCAATCTCTGATCGTGGAATGGCCGGCCTCCGAATCGATCGCCGAGCTTGCGCCCACGATCGTCGCACCGTATTCCCCCGGATGGGACGAGCTGATCAAGCGCCTCCCCGTTCCCCGGCCGAAGAGTCGCGAGCGCGTCCTCTACGGGTTCGCCCCTCCACCCGAGGCGACGATCGCGCCGCTTGCCGAGCCCGCGCCGCGGGGAACCGTCGAGCTGACCTTCGACGCCGAGGCGGCTGGAACCGGTGGCGGGGATCTGGGTGCCTTCCTGCGCGCCCGCGTCGGCAAACCGGAGGGACGACTGCGGGTGCGCGTGACCGGCTCCGGCCCTCACCCGTTCACGCCCGTCCGGTTGGCGGCGGGCTCGACGGTGGAGATCGTCGTCGAGCCCGCGCCTCCTGATCACCCTCCGCTCGTCTTCGTCCCGGACGCCTCGGCGACGCCCGACGCGCTCATCTCGATGGAAGGCGGCACGCTATCGATCCTCGGCGGTCGCTTCCGCATCGACCGACCGACGTCGCTCGAATCGCTGATCCGGGTGGACGACGGATCGCTGGCCCTCCGTCGTTGCGAGATCACGGCGCCCCAGGCGCTCGATCAGCCGCCGCCGCGACTCGTCGATTTCCGGGCGAGGACGACCCGCCCTCGCCCGCCGGCTCCTCACTCCCCCATCGTCGGGGCTGGCGACCGTCCGGCCTGCGTGATTTCCGAGTGCGTCCTGATCACGACCGGAGACGCCGTCCGAGCCGCGGTCGGCCGGGGGATCGTGGCGGTCTCAAGGAGCGCGATCGGAGCGCGAGGGGACGTCTTCACGCTCGAACCGGCCCCGGTGGCTCGCGCTCGTTTCGACGCCGATTTGACCATCTACCATTCCACGATCGCGACCGCTCGGACGGCCGTTCGAGTCGTCGATTGGCCCGGCGAGGCTCCGGGGCCCGACCGGCCCTGGCTCGTCACCAGCACGCATACGGCCTACGTCGACCTCTCGCCCGAGCGTTCGTCCCGAGAAAGCGTCCTCTGCCGAGCCGACGCCGAGGCGTTCGCCCAGGGTCAATTCTTCTGGCGCCAGCGCTACGACGCGATCGAACTCGCCGCATTCGCGGCGGCCGGCGAGGCCCCACCGCCGAACCGCATCCGGGACGTCGCCGCCCAGTGGGCCGATCTCTGGGGCGATTGCAACGTCGACGACGTCGCCGGCCCCCACCCCGGCAGCGCTTCGACGAGCGTCAGGCTTCAGAGTCGTCCTCGCCCCGGACGCCTGGAACCCTCCGATCTCACACTCGATCCGGAGCAGCACCTCGGCCGGGGAAATGAGTCCGTCGGGGCCGACCCGTCCGTCTTCGTTCTCGACCGCCGCTCAGGCCAACCCCATCGTCGTCGCTGAATCCCGCGTCGAAACGCTGTTCCCTTCCAGGACTCCCCCCGCGATAATTAGGACTAGAAGCCCGTCTTGATGCTGCGCGGTCGACATGGAGTCCCGACGCCATGACCACGAGGATTCTGCTGGCCGGCGTATTAACTTGCGTGGCAGCCGCTTCCATTCTTCCCCCCGCGACGTTCGGTCAGGCGACGGCCGGCGGCTCAGGAGCCGGGGCGTCGAGCGGCAAAGGGAGCGAAGGTTCGACGGGCGGCGATCCCACCCAGATTCCAGCCGCCGTCTCATCCGGCTGGAGTTGGTATCGTCCTTATGTGATTACCGAGGCCACCCCCAACGGCCTCGTCTCCACGCTGCATGGCCCGAACGGCCAGTTGATCGTCCCTCGCCCGTACGGCGAACTGCCGATGTCGTACGGCCCCAGGATCGCGGCACCGCCTCCAGGCTTCATCCGTCCTGTCTCCACGCCGAAACGGGTGATTCGAGTTTCCAAGGCCGACGCTGAGCGAGCCGAGACCCTCGTCACGTTCGGTGAGCGTCTCTTCCGCACCGGCAACTTCAAACGGGCCGAGGAGCGGTTGGAGCAGGCGCTCCACCTGAATCCCTACGTCGCCGCGCCCCGGATTCGGCTGATGCAGATCGCGGTCGTCCGCGAACAATATCCGCTGGCCGCCTCATTGCTCCGAGAGGCCGAGACTGCGGAGCCCGGATGGATCACGACCGCGAGCGACGTGCAGGCGCTCTACACCGAGCCGGCCGAGTTCGCTCGGCATCTGGCCAAACTGGAGGCCCACCTGCACCAGCACCCGGAAGACCGCGACGCCTGGCTCGTCCTGGGCGCCCAGTTGTTTCTCTCACGGCGCGAGAGCAAGGCGGCCGACGTCTTCCTCCGGCTCGACGAACCACGACGCAAACCGGATATCGCCCTCGCGGCTTTCCTCGACGCCGCCCGGCTCCGCAAGGAGCGAAAGATCCCGCCGCCGCCCTCGCCCGCACCGGGGGTCGATCCTTTCCAGCCTCCGGCCCCCTGACCATCCCGTGACCCAGCGCTACTACGCAGCCGCCTGTCAGACCGACCTTCCCTGCCCGCGCTCGCGATCCGAGATCCCCGGTCGAGTCGACCGGCTGCTCGCGATGATCGATCACGCGGTCGTCGGCTACGCTCCGTTCTTCGACGTCCGCCTGGTAGTCTTCCCCGAGTTCGCCCACGCCGCACCGATCTACGAGACGGCCGACGAGCTTCGCGACAAGCTCGCCCTGCCGATCCCCAACGAACACACCGACCGCTACATCGCCAAGGCCCGCGAGCGGAACGTCTTCATCCAGACGGGGACGTTCCTGGAAGTCGACCCACGCTGGCCGGGCTCCGTCTTCAACACGACGTGCCTGATCGGCCCCGATGGGTTGTTGAGCCGTTACCGGAAGGTGAACCCCTGGCTGCCGTGGGAAATCCACGCCAGTCCCCACGACCTGCCCGGCTACGACGAGCCGCTCTTCCCTGTCGTCGAAACCGAGATCGGCCGACTGGGCGCTGCGATCTGCTACGACTGGCTTTTTCCCGAGGCCATCCGGGCGCTCGCCCTGGCCGGCGCGGAGGTGCTCATCCGCGTCTCCGCCTACATGGACCCCTGGGGCGCGACACCTCCCATGGACTGGTGGACGCTGTTCAACCGGGCCCGCGCCGTGGAGAACCTGGCCTACGTCGTGGCGGCCAATCAGGGGGCGTCGCTGGCGAACTACCCGCCGTTCTCCTGGCCGGGCGGGAGCATGATCGTCGACTTCGACGGCCGGATCCTGGCTCAGGCCGACCCGGGACCGGGCGAAAAGATCGTCGTCGGTCCCGTCGACATCGCCGCTCTCCGCGCCGAGCGCGAACGCCGGCGCGGCCATCACATGCTTTCGCAGCTTCGGACCGAGGCCTATACTGGCCTCTATTCGCGGCCCATCCACCGTCCTCCGGGCCGAGATTGAGCCTCGAGGATCGTCGAATGCGTCGCTGGTTGTTGGTCGTTTCGGTGTGCCTGTCCCTGGCGTCCCTCGGTTGCGGCGGAAGCGGCGAGGAGCCGACGGAAATCCCCAAATCGCCGCCCAAGGGGAAGTCGCTGCCCCGGTTCGTTGCGAGAGTTGCCTCGCCTGCCATTCGTACATAACCCTGTGGCTAGGTTGTCTATAAAGCGATCACCGACTCCAAGTCCCCTGTCCCCCCGGGAGAGGGTGGCCCGAAGGGCCGGGTGAGGGTCGTCGGATTGGTAAGCCTAGCCATGAGTCCGCGATCGCCTGCCTCCGAAACGCATTCCGAGATCCGATGACCCTCACCCGCCGCTACGCGGCACCCTCTCCCGAGGGAGAGAGGGGACCAAGTTGGGTCTCGAATCGGGGCATCGACGAGCAACCCCCTGAGTCATCCGCCGCCCTGCTCTCCCGAGACTGCACCATGCGCCTGCCATCGCGTATCACGCGACTTCTCCTCCTGGCCGGCCTCCTTGGAATCTCCGGCTGCGGCCGCGAGTCGCCCCCACCCGTCGCGCCGCCGCCGGCCGTGGCGGCCCCACTCAAGGACGAAATTCCCGCGGAGAAACTCGACGCCGTCGCCACCGCGCACCTCCGCGGTCTCGGCCTCATGGAGCAGTACGAGTACCGAAAGGCGGCCGAGGACTTCCGCGAGGTCCGCCGTCTCGCCCCCGGCTGGACGCCTGGCGCGGTGAACCTGGCGATCGCCCTCTTGAACGACAGCGGCGCGCAGGCTGAGCAATCGAAGGGCGGCGAGAAACCGCAGTCCAATTTCGACGAGGCTCTCGGCCTGCTGGACGAGGTCCTCAAGACGAAGCCCGACGACCCCCGGGCCCTCTTCTGCAAAGGGATCATCCTGGCTCAGCAAGGCCAGGCGGCCGAGGCCCACCCGCTCTTCCTCAAGGCGACGGAGATCGACCCGCTCGACGCCGCGTCCTGGCTCTGGGCGGCCAACACCCTGACGAACGCCGAGGATCCCTCGCGTCCCACCGGCCCGGCCGAAGCCCCGCGGAAAATCGAGCTGCTGAACAAGGCCCTGGCCATCGACCCACACCTGGCCTCGGCCCTCTACCCCCTGGCCTTCGCCTACCGGATGGCCGGCCAACCTGACAAGCAGCGCGAGATCCTCGAACGCTGGAAGCAACTCGACCCCGACCGCCCCGGCCCCGTCCCCGGCGTTGGGAACGTCGTCGAGACCTCCTACGGCGAGATGGGCCGATACGGCTCGATCGTCAATCCGCCGGGCCTGTCGACCATCGGCCGCGTCGAGCCGAAGGGCATGATGAGCGAGACGACCTCGCCGCAATTCGACCTCCCGAGACCGCTCAACGTGACCTTGCCCGAGGGCGCCCGTTGGGTGAAGCCCGATGACTTCACCGGCGACAGGGCCGTAATCGACCGCGTCCGCCGCCGCTTCGGCGCGGCCGTCGTCCCGTTCGACGCCGACGGCGACGGCCGGACCGACCTGTTCCTCGCTTCGGCGGTCGTCGGACCGAAAGGCCCTCGGGACGCCCTGCTCCTGAACAAGGGCGAAGGCCGGTTCGAGGACGCCTCGGCCGCCTTCGGTCTCCCCGAGGACCGCGCCAGCACGGGCGCCGCCGCAGCCGACTTCGACGCCGACCGCCGCATCGACCTGTACCTGACCGGCCTGGGCGATCGCCTCCTGCGGAACAAGGACGGCAAGACCTTCGAGGACCTCACCTCGATGTTGAAGCCCCCTGCCCCCGCGGCTCTTTCGCTGACGGCCCGCTGGCTGGATCTCGACCAGGACGGCGACCTGGACCTATACGTCGTCAACTACACAACGGCCGACCGCGCCGGCGACGCCTTTGCCGACGACGACAAGACCCCTCCTCCTGGCGTCCCCAACTCAGCGTATCGCAACGACGGCAAGCCGCCGGCGATCGCCGGCAAGCCCGAGCCCTCCTGGACGCCGCTGGCCACCGCCGACAACGTCCAGACAACCGCCGGCCTCTCGTTGGCCCTTGTCCCCTGGACGGGCCAGGACGACCTGCTCGGCGGGATCGCCCGCCATACCGGGCTGGCCTTCGCCGACTTCGACGGGGACCGCGATCTGGACCTGATCCTCGCGTCCGACGACGGCCCGCTCTCGGCGGTTCTCAACGAGCGGCTCGGAAGGTTCCGAGCGTCGCCCCTCCAGGGCGTTGATTCGAGCATCCGCCTGTCGTCGCTGCTGACCTTCGACGTCGACAACGACGGCCGCCCCGACCTGGCTGGCCCGACCGCCGACGGTCCGCCTCGGATCTGGCGCAACGTCACCCCACGAGCCGACGCCCGGACGCTCTCGCTGGCATTCGAGGAGACACCCGCTCCGATTGTCGCCGTCTACCCTCGCCTGCCGCTCGCCACCGTCCATCGCTCGCTCATCGCCGCCGACCTCGATCTCGACGGCTGGTTCGACCTGCTGGGCCTCGATGCGCGGGGACAAGGCGTGACGCCGGAGGGGTTCGGACAGGCCCTTGCGAACCCCGCCGGTCGCCCCCCTCCGACCTACTCCCGGCCGCCGGCCCCCTGGATCCGAAACCCAAACGCGGCGCGGACGACCTCGATCCCGATGGGCGAGGATCTGCTCGCCGAGGGGCTGGCCCTCGTCGACCTCGACGGCGACGCCCTTCCGGACGTTCTCACGACCACGCCTGGCGCGGCCCCCGTCTGGTCTCGCCGCGGTGACGGCGGCGCACGTTGGCTAGCCCTGGACCTCTCCGGCCGCTGGCGGGTCCAACCGGAGTTGATGCGGACGAACCCGCACGGGATCGGGGCCCGGGTCGTGGTTCAGGCCCGAGGGATCGACGCAGTCTACGACCACACCACGCCGTCGGCCGCGCTCGGTTCGGCTCCAGGGCCGGTGGTGATCGGGCTCAAGGGGAACTCGGCGGCTGACGTCGTCCACGTCCGCTGGCCGGACGGCGTGATGCAGGCCGAGCTGAACGTGGCCGCCGACCAGAAGGTGGAGCTGGCCGAGCGGAACCGCAAGACCGGGAGCTGCCCGGTACTTTTCACGTGGAACGGTGAGCGGTTCGTTTGCCTGGGCGACTTCCTGGGGGGCGGCGGCCTGGGGTATCTCGTCGCTCCTGGGGTCTACGGCCAGCCGGATCGAGATGAGGCCGTGGCCATCGGCGAGGATCAACTGAAGGCCGAGCACGGCGTCATCCGGCTCTCGATCACCGAGCCGATGGACGAGGTCGCGTACCTGGACCACCTCACGCTGGAGGTCGTCGACCGACCGCCGGGCGTCTCGGTGGCCCTCGACGAACGGTTCGCCCCGACAGGCCCACGGCCGACGGGCGAGCTTCGTGCCTGGCGGACGGCCGTCGAGCCCGTCCGCGCCACGGACCTGAAAGGCGTCGACCAGACCGAAACCCTCAAGGCCTGGGACCGCAAAACCGTCGACGGCTTCGCCAGACTCGCCGGCTGGACGGGCTACGCGGAGGAACACGGGATCGTCCTGGACTTCGGCGACCGCCTCGCCGGCTACGGCCCCCACGACCGACTGTCGCTCTGCCTGGCGGGCTGGGTCGAGTATCCATACTCCCAGACCAACTACGCCGCCGCGACGGCCGGCGTCGTGCTGACGCCGCCGACGATCGAGCGGCTCGGCGAGGACGGTTCCTGGCACGTCATCGAGCCCCACGCCGGCTATCCCGCCGGGCTGCCGAGGATGACGACGCTCGACCTGACCGGGAAGCTCACAGGCCCGCGCTGCGTGCTGCGGATCCGGACAAATATGGAGTGCTACTACGACCAGGCTTTCATCGCCGTCCGTGACGCCGACGCCGAGAAGGCCCTGCGGACGACTCGGCTCCCGGTCGCCAGAGCTATCCTTGGGGCTCGGGGATACACTCGCGAGGTCTCGCCCGACGGCCGCCTGCCATTGCTGTACGATTACGCCCACGTCGACCCGGCTCCGCTGGCTCGGATGTCCGGAACGCTGACGCGGTTCGGCGACGTCGCCGATCTGCTGCGAGCCGACGACGATCGGCTCTGCGTGGTCGGCCCCGGCGACGAGGCTCGCGTCGAGTTCACAGCCGACGGCCTCCCCGCGCTCCCGGAAGGCTGGCGGCGGAGTTACGTCCTGCGGAGCGTCGGCTACTGCAAGGACGCCGACCCGTTCACGGCCGGCAGCGACGACGTGGGGCCGCTTCCGTGGAAAGGGATGCCCGACTATCCCTTCGCCGACCCGAAGGCGTCGCGGCCGTTGGACACGGCTTACTCGGAGTACCTCCGGACCTATCAGACCCGGCCGGCTGGCGGTCCTCGGGGCGACTCGCGCTGATTCCTCGGCCGTCAGGCGTTAAGCTGGAGATCCACGCCGCGGCCCAGCGGGTCGCGCCCACTCACCGAGCGCGGACGGAACAGACGACCATGGCCAGCGACGACGCGACGACCAATCTACGCCGGATCCGGAACATCGGGATCATCGCCCACATCGACGCCGGCAAGACGACAACCACCGAGCGGATCCTCTACTACACGGGCGAGATCCACCGGATGGGCGACGTCGACAAGGGAAATACGACGACCGACTACCTGGAGGAAGAACGCGAGCGCGGGATCACCATCGTCGCCGCCGCGATCACCTGCCACTGGAAAGACGCCGACGGTCAACCGACGACCATCAACATCATCGACACCCCCGGCCACGTGGACTTCACGGCTGAGGTCGAGCGTTCGCTCCGCGTGCTCGACGGGGCCGTCGTGATCTTCTCGGGCGTCGAGGGCGTCGAGGCCCAGAGTGAGACCGTCTGGCGCCAGGCGGGCAAGTATCACGTGCCCCGAATCTGCTTCATCAACAAGATGGACCGGATCGGCGCCGAGTTCGAGCGCGTCTACGAGGAGATCAAGGATCGGCTCGACAGCCATCCGATCCCGCTTCAGATCCCGATCGGCGCCGGGCCCGAGGGCTCGATGGGCGCCTTCCAGGGGCTCATCGACCTGATCCAGATGAAGGCCCTGTTCTTCGAAACGGCCGACCTGGGCTCCACGTTCACCGTCCAGGAGATCCCCGAAGACCTGAAGCTCGACGCCGAAGCCTGGCGTGAGACGATGCTCAACTCGCTCTCCGAGTTCGACGAGACCTTCGCCGAACAGTACATGGCCCATCTTGACGGCGGTGAACTAACCGTCGAGATGATCCACCAGGCCCTCCGACGCGCCACGCTGACGGGCGGCGCTCAGCCGGTGTTGTGCGGGTCCAGCTTCAAGTACGTCGGCGTACAGCAGCTTCTGGACGCCGTCTCGTACTACCTGCCGAGCCCGCTGGACAAGCCCCCGGTGGTCGGCATTCACCCCAAAAAGGGAACGGAACTCTCCCGCAAACCGGATCCCGACGAGCCATTCTGCGGCCTCGTCTTCAAGATCACCAACGACGCCCACGGCGACCTCTCGTTCGTGCGGGTCTACTCGGGCGTCCTGAAGGCGGGGAGCCGCGTCTTCAACCCGGGTCGTGAGGAGAAGGAGAACTGCTCGCGGCTCTACCACATCCGCGCCGACGACCGCGAGCAGATCACCGAGGCGATCGCCGGCGACATCGTCGGCGTCGTGGGCCTCAAGAAGTGCGTCACCGGCGACACCCTCTGCGACGCCACGCACACGATCCTCCTGGAGCGGATCGAGTTCCCCGAGACGGTCATCAGCATGTCGATCGAGCCCGTCAGCTCGGCCGACAAGGGGAAGCTCTCCGACACGCTCAACGCGCTGGCCCGTGAGGACCCGACGTTCACGTTCAAGGTCAACGAGGAGACCGGCCAGACGCTCATCTCCGGCATGGGCGAGCTGCACCTGGAGATCCTCAAGAACCGGATGACGCGCGACTTCAAGCTGAAGGTCCACGTCGGCCGCCCGCGCGTCAGCTACCGCGAGACGATCAAGAAGGCCGTCAAACGGATTGAGGGGACGTGCATCCGCCAGACCGGCGGCACCGGGCTGTACGCCAAGATCAAGATCGACGTGGAGCCCGAGGTCCAGGCCAAAGGCGCGCCGGTGATGCACTTCCAGAACAAGATGAAGGGGGGTGTGATCCCCGGCGAGTTCATCCCGGCCATTGAAGCCGGACTCCGCGAGGAAGCCAAGTCGGGCGGCAAGACGGGCTACCCGCTCGTCGACCTGAAGGTGACGCTCGTCGACGGCGACGCCCACGACGTCGACTCCAACGACATGGCCTTCCGCTTCGCCGCGTCCGACGCCCTCCGCAACGCCATCGAGGAGGCCGGGCCGGTCCTACTGGAACCCATCATGCGGTTGGAGGTCGTCACCCCCGAGGACTACCTGGGGAACATCACGGCCGACCTCGCCAGCCGACGGGCGCTCATCGAGCGGACCTCGACCCGTGGCAAGCTGATGGTCATCGACGCGCGGGCCCCGCTGAAGGAGATGTTCGGCTACTCGACGGCCGTCCGCAGCCTCTCGCAGGGGCGGGCCAGTTACACCATGGAGCCCCTCGAATACGCCGCCGCGCCGGAGAGCATGCTGGAGGCCCTCACGGGCTGATGGCGGCCGCAGGCGCCTTGGGTCGGGGCAACCGCCGGGGTAGGATGAGGCTTCCGCCCGCATCCCTCCCCGGAGCCCTCCCCATGCAGCGATCCTTCCTCGTCTCGACGCTCCTGGCGGCGTGCCTGTCGTCCACGGCGCTCGCACTGACGGTCCGCGTGGAGGTCCGCGACGGCGTCCCGCTGCTGGTGGTGGACGGCAAGCCCGTGCGCGGGCGGATGTTCTTCGGCATCCCGGGCTCGTCGCCGCTCCGGGTCGGTCCCGAGGGGAAGGTCGTCCGCTTCGAGTTCGTCGCCGCCGAATCGGCCGACAACGGCACGATGCACATCCGATGCGGCCCGCAGGCCGGGACGGTCGACCTGGACGATCTCCGGGTCGTCGACCTGACCGACGGCCGCGAGGTGATCCCGCTGCGCGACTTCGAGGCTGGGCCGTCCTCGTTCGCGAAGGACTGGACCTACTGGCCGACCGGCGCGAAGAACACGACGGGCGCCGCCGAAATCCAGCCGGGCGTGGGGAAGGGGGGCTCAGCCGGGATGCGGATCACGATCCAGGATCCGCCCAGGGGAAGCGAGCCTCCCGACTTCCACGTCTATCACCAAACCCGGCTGAAGCTGTTGAAAGGCCGTCGATATGAGGCCACGATCTGGCTGCGGTCCAGCGTCGACCGCGACCTGACGATCGCCTTCTATCGCCCCGGCTCGTCGTTCGTCTACCTCGGCGGCCCTCCCGGCCCTTATGAGACCGAGATCAAGCTGGCCGCCGACGCGGGGGTGGACTTCGTCAGCTTCCCGATCGGCTTCCCCTGGCCCGAACCCGGCAAGGAGGCCGATTTCTCCGCCGTGGACTCGGCCTGCGAGCAGGTGCTCCGCGTGAACCCCAAGGCGCTGCTGCTCCCGAGGATCGGCGTGTATGCCCCCGCCTGGTGGTCGGCCCAGCACCCCGGCGAGGCGATGCAGTGGGAGGACGGCAAGAGGCTCGACGCGGTACCCGCCTCGCCGCGATTCCGCGAGGACGCCGCTCAACGGCTCCGCCTCCTCGTCGAACACCTGGAAGCGAAGTTCGGCGACCACATCGCCGGCTATCATCCGACCGGTCAAAACACCGGGGAATGGTTCTATCACGAAACCTGGGGCCGCCCCCTCAACGGCTACGCCCCGGCCGATCTCGCCGCCTGGCGTGCCTGGCTCGCCGTTCGCTACAAGACGGACGCCGACCTCCGCAAGGCTTGGAGCGATCCCCGCGTCGCGCTGGAGACCGCTGCGGTCCCGACGCCCAGGGAGCGTCACGCGTCGCCCCATGGTGTCTTCCGCGACCCGAAGACCGAGAAGCCGCTGCTTGACTGGGCCGACTTCCAGCAAGAAGGAATGGCCGACGCCGTGCAGACCTTCGCGAAGGCCGTTCGGCAAGCGTCGGCCGGGCGGAAGCTCGTCGTCTTCTTCTACGGCTACGTTTTCGAGTTCGGCCCAGTCGGGAACGGCCCGGCGACGTCCGGCCACTACGCGCTGCGGCGACTGCTGGACTCGCCCGACGTGGACGTTCTCTGTTCGCCGATCTCGTACTTCGATCGTGGCCTGGGGGAATCGGCCCCATCGATGACCGCGGCGGAGAGCGTCGCGCTGGCGGGGAAGCTCTGGCTCAACGAGGACGACACCCGAACCTACCTGGCGAAGGGTAGCACGTTCCCCGGCGCGCAGGCGGGCGCCGACACCTATGAAGACACGGTCAAGATGCTGACCCGCAACGTCGGCCAGGAGGCCGTGCGGAACTTCGCGACCTGGTGGATGGACCTGGGTGCGACCGGCTGGTTCAACGACCGCCGGCTCTGGGACCAGATGCGTCGGCTCGAAGCCGTCGACCGTCTCATGATCGATAAGCCGTCCGCCTACAGGCCCGAGATCGCCGCCGTGATCGACGAGGAGAGCATGAAGCGCCTCGCTCCGGCTGGGGTGGCCGTAAGCCGGCCCGGGATCTACGAGGCTCGCCGCGCGCTCAGCCTGGCGGGAGCGCCATTTGGTCAATATCTCCTCGACGACGTGATCGCCGGCAAGGTGGACGCGAAGTTGTACGTGATCCTCAATGCGTGGAGCCTCAATCAGGAGCAACGCTCCGGACTCAGAAAGGCGACGCAGAACAGGGGGGTCGTGTGGTGCTACGCCCCGGGCTGGTTCGACGGCGATTCTCCGTCTCCCGCGTCGATGCAGGAGCTGACGGGCTTCAAGCTGGAGCCCTCACTGGCTGCCCAGGCTCATGGCGAGCCAACTCAGGCCGGCCGTCTCCAGGGGCTGTCTCAGCCGATCGGTCCCAAGGTCCAGATCCGGCCGACGTTCGCCGCCGTCGACGCGACTCCCGACGAGGTCCTCACCAGATATCCGGACGGTTCGGCGGCGGTCGCTCTCCGGAACGGCCAGGCTCCGGGCTTCTCGCTGTTCGTCGGCGCCCCGGGGATGACTTCGGAGTTGATCCGGCTGGCGGCTCGAAAGGCCGGCGTTCACCTCTACACGGACTCCGATTGCGTCGTGTACGCCAATGGGCCGCTCCTCGTCCTGAGCGCCTCGCGGGACGGCGAGATCCGCGTCACGCTCCCGCCGGGCCGCACCGAGCTGGAGGACGCCCTCGACGGCAAGCCCGCAGCAGGGAACGCCCCGTACATCCTTCCGATGCAGAAGGGAGACGTGAAGATCTTCCGTTTCCCGTGAAACGACGGCGATCAGTAGTCGCCGATGGCGGCTTCGCCGCCCGCCCGGGTGGCGAGCGCCCGCCAGACGTCGTGCGCGATCGAATCCTTCACGAACCGGACGGTGCCGTCCAGCATCAGGACGTTGCCGCCGCCGCCGTGCAAACTGCCGGCCGTGATCGCATTGAGGTCGGGAACGGCGCGACAAGAGGGCTGATCGGGGGGGAGGGCGTGAGTATAGAGCGAGGCCCCCAGATGCCCGCTATACCAGTAGGCTCCCTTGAACGCCATGAGGGCAGGGCCGGGATCTCGGCCCGAGATCGCCTCACATGAACGCTGGAAGTGGTCGAAGCCCCCCGGAGTATCCGGGAATTCGCCGTCGAGAATGTGGATCGAACCGAGCCGTGAAGCCCGATAGCGATCGCCGTCCCCGACGATCCATTCCGAGACGGCGACCGTCAAGCTCAGGCCGTCGGTCACGTCTCTGGCCGCGATCGGCGTCTCGGCGAAGACGCCTTCCCAGGCTCCCGGAGGATTGCGCGCGACGACGCCAGCGTTGCCCGCGTAATTCGTCGCGAACCGTGAGTCGGGATCGCGACGAGCCGAGTCCGAGGGGCAAAGGTAGACGGAAGGGACCGGAACCGCGATCGTCTTTCCGTCAACGCCCGGACTGTACCTCGGCTCCTCGCCGATGAAGGGGAGGATCGACCAGAGGACCGACTGCTCGCCGACCCCTGAAGGTAGCGTCCCCCGAGTGCTGATGAAGTGGTTCAGCCCCAGGCCCACGTTCTTGAGGTTCGACGCGCATTGGGTTCGTCGGGCGGCCTCGCGCGCGTGAATCAACGCCGAGAGGAGCAGGGCGAGCAGGAAGCCGACGAGGAAGACGACCACCAGCACTTCGATCAGGCTGACGCCCCGGCGCGAGTCGGAAGTCATGACAGCGGGCTCCAGACCGAACACGCGCGCCGTTGAGCGGCATCTTCTCCATTGCGTCCAAATGCGGCGGCCTCGCCGCCGGCCCGCGCTACGACGACGGGCAGAGAAACCGCGTCGTGCACGAACCGTACCGCTCTCTCCACCATCATGACGACCCCGCCGCCAGGATGGTAGTACAAGCGCGAGGAAGATGAACACACAACGGGCATCGAATCCCGGGCGGGGGGCGCGTCGGAGCGGGGGGGATGCTACAATGGAGCATGTCTGCGGGCCGGGACGGAGATTGCTCCGTCACGGGGCCGCCCCTTCCGGGGAACGCACGCAGGGCTTCGGCCGGCGACGCCCCCAGCCGATCCTCCGACCGAAGGATGGAAAGGGTCGCACCGAAATGGCTCGACGGCTCAAATCTCACTCCACCGCCGCAAGGGTGGGTTCCCAGCCGGTTTTCGAACGCGTGCTGGGGAACGGATTGAAGGTTCTCGTTCTACCGCGCAAAGGGGTCCGGATCGTCGTCTGCGACCTCTTTTATCCGGTCGGCTCGTTCGACGAGCCTCCCGGCAAGACGGGGATCGCGCACTTCCTGGAGCATATGCTCTTCAAGGGAACCGATCGGTTTCCCAAGGGAAGCATCGACCAGCTTGCATTTGTGGCCGGCGGCCAGGCCAACGCCGATACGGGGGAAGATCGCACCCACTACTGGTTCTCCCTGCCCGCCGACCAGTGGGAGCTGGCCCTGGAGATCGAGGCGGACCGTATGACCTCCGCCTGCTTCGACCCTCGCGAGGTCGAAGCCGAGCGCCAGGTCATCGGCGAGGAACGCGCTCGGGACGTGGAATCCGCGCTGGCGAGGCTCGACCAGCAACACCAGGCGCTGTCGTATCTGAGGCACCCCTACCGGAACCCGGTCCTGGGCTGGCCGCACGATCTGGCGTCGATCACGGCGGCCGACCTGGAGGCGTTTTATCGTCGGCACTACCGACCTGACGGGGCCGTCCTGGTCTTCGCCGGCGACATCGACCCTGACCGGGTGCTCGCCCGGGTCGAGGAACGGCTGGGCGGCACGGCTTCCTCGCGGATCCGGCCGATTCGCCCGATCGACGATGAACCGCCGCAGGCGGGCCGCCGATCGTTCGTCCTCGCCGAACCCGACGCCTTGCCGCGCGCCATTCTTGGCTGGCACTCCGTCGCCTCGCAGCATTCGGACGCCCCGGCGCTCGAGGTCCTGGCGGACGTCCTTTCCGCCGGCCGACGCTCCCGGCTCTGGCGGACGCTGGTGGAGGATCATCGCCTCGCCGGTTGGGTGGAAGCCCTTCAGGCGCCGGGAAGGCGAGGCGGCCAGTTTCTCGTACAGCTTGAGGCCGCCGACGACCGCATCGACCCCACCGAGGTCGAGGCGGCCGTATTCCAGATCATCGCCGATTTGACCGCCCACGGTCCGACCGATGAGGAAATGCGGCGCGTCCGCAACCGCTTCGAAGCCGGGTGGCGCTGGGACCAGGAGGACTTGCTCGCTCTGGCCAGCGGCGTCGGCGAGGCCGCTCTGTGGGGAGACTGGCGGGACTGGCAGGCCGAGCATGCCGCCGCGCTCGCCGTGGACGCACAGGCCGTCCGCCGCGTCGCCGCGAAATACCTCGTCGAGTCCAACCTCACCTCCGGTTGGCTCCTTCGGTCCGACGACGCGCCGGCCTTCACGGGTCGCTCCGGCTCGGTGCGTAAGAGCAGGGGAGTGAGCCCCGCGCCTGCCCCTCCGCCGAGCTTCGCCGCCGACCTCCACGCGCCGGCCGTCGCCGTTCGACCGAAGCTCGTCGACTACCACCCTCGACGGTTCACCCTCGCGAACGGCCTGCGCGTCATCCATGAGCGGCGGCCGGGCGTAGGCGTGGCGGCCGTCGACTTCTACGTCGAGGGCGGGTGGGTCCGCGAAGCCGCTCCCGGCGTCGCCGCCCTGACGAGCCGAATGATGGAGGAGGGGAGCGAAGGGCGTTCCGCCCAGGAGATCGCGGCGGCGATCGAGGACGTCGGCGGCTCGCTGGAGCTTAGTTCGGCCTGGAGTGCGCTGCGAACCCGATCGGAAGACCTGGCCCTGGGGCTGGAGGTCCTCGCCGACGTCGCCCGCCGTCCCGCCTTCCCGGAACAGGCTCTGGACTGGACCCGGCAGCGATTGATCGGCGAGTTGAAGGCCGACCTGGAAGACCCCGCCTTCCGCGCCGATCAGGAATTTCGCCGCCTCGTGTACGGCGACCACCCGCTGGGACGCGACTACCGCGGCGGAGTTCGCGACCTCCGGCGACTCACTCGAGACGACGTGGTCGCCCACCACCGACGCCACTTCTCGCCCGAGAACGCCTGCCTCGTCGTTGTCGGCGAGTTCGACCCGACCCGGCTCCGCCGGCTGGTCGAAGCCCACTTCGGAGGCTGGAAATCGTTCGGGGAGGCTCTCCCCGAGTGGCCCGAGCTGCCGGCGATCGGCCGGCCAAGGTCCCGACGGATCGACTACCCTGGCGAACAGGTGCACATCGTTCTGGGACATCGGGGGATCACTCGCCACGATCCCGATTTCGACCCTTTGCTCATCCTGGACCACATCCTGGGGAGCGGTCCGGGCTTCTCCGATCGGTTGGGGCGGATCGTCCGCGATGAGATGGGCCTCGTTTACAGCATCGGCGGCGGAGCGACCGACTCGGCCGACGTGCTGCCGGGCCTCTTTCGGATCTACGCCGGCACCATGCCCGACGAGGCCGACCGCGTCGTCGCCGCCGTCGCCGAGCAGGTCCGCGCCGTCCACGTCGGCGATTTCTCCGACGAGGAAGTGGCGCGAGTCCAGCGGTATCTCGGCGGTGCTGCGCTCTTTGAGCTTCAAACCGTCGAACAGCGGGCGGAGCGACTCGTCGACCTGGAACGTCTGGGCCTTCCCCTCGACGAGCCCAGAACATGGCCCGCGCGCGTCGCCGCGGTGACGCCGGAGCAGGTTCGCGACGCCGCCCGTCGACGGCTCCATCCCGAAGCCATGTTTCGCGTGGAACTGGGCCCCATCGCCCGACGCCCAGCCCGTCGCCGGATCCGCGCCTGAGCCGTCACGTTTCGAGGCTTCTCACCGATCCATCGCCGCCGTCGGCGGCCGCGCGTCCATCATCCAACTCCGGCTCGATCGCAGCGTTTATCCTGCCCCCCCGAGCCGAGGGCGAGAGATGCGGGCGTCGGCCGTGAAGAAGGAGCCGAGGGCGTTGAACGTGTGGGTTCGGTCGAGGCCCGGGGCCCAGTCCGGCTCGATCCGGCCGGCTTCGACCTCCTCGTAGCCATCCACGTCCCATCGGACGATCCGGTTCACGACCATGGCGTGCCCGTAGCCGAACGTGCAGTCCTGCGCAGGTCGGTGCCAGACCCCGTCCACCTGGTACAGGCCCCCGGCAGGACGAGCCGACGACACGTCCGACTTCACGGGATTGCAACGGTGCGGTCGCCAGGGCCCCATCGGGCTCGGTGCGTGGAAGAGATGCAGCTCCTCGACGTCGTTATGAGCCCCCTCCGCCGGGATGCAGGCGAACAGCCACCATCGGCCGCCGTGTTCGACGAGCGTCGAGTCGGCCGCGCGCACGTCCGGGATCAGGACCCGATCGAAGACCCAGCGGTCAGGCGCTCCCTCGCAGCGATAGAGCTCGACCCGGCCGTTCTGGGAGGTCTCGGGGATCATGTAGATCGCCCCCTCCCACGGGAGAATCACGGGGTAGGAGAGGTGGAAGTCGGTCTCCAGCGCGAGGCGAGACGGTCCGGCTTGGCCCTGGTCGTCGATCTCCAGGACCGAAATGACGCCTCGGCGCGTGCTGTAGGGGTAGTCCTCGAAATAGATGTAGTTTCGACCGTCGATCCGTGCTGGAAAGGGGTCGGCCCAGAAGCGGTCGGCGGGAGGATAAAGGAGCCGAAGCGACGAGAGGTCGGGCAGACCGCCGCTCCAGGTTCCGTTCATCGAGTAAGCCAACACCCACTGGTCGCGCCGCCAGGCCCGGCGCAACCCTTCCGCGGCCAACCGGCCGCCGAACGCCGTCGCAAGCCGGGTCGTCTCAGCGGCTGCTGGAGGTTCGGAGATCGTCGGGGGCTGGCTCGGAGAGTCCGCGGGGGAGGGGAGACGGCCCTCGCTCCTGAGCCTCGCCAGAGCCCGGGGGACGAACTCGGCGGCCACGTTCGCAAGGTGGTCCAGATGTCGATGCGTCGAGAGCCTGTCGGTCTTGAGCCGCGCCTCGAGGATCGGCCCGCCGTCAAGGCGGACGAGCGAGGCCGACGCTGTCGGAGAGCCTCCGAGCACCGCCCGCGCCGCGGCGGCGGTCGGGCTCTCAGACTCGGCGCCGTCCAGCCGGATCGCCCAGACGCCGAACCGGGCGGCGTCGACTGCGAACGCCGCCGTCGACTCGGGGGCCAGGCAAAGCAGAACGTCGAGTTTCAGTTCGCGAAGAGCTTCCGGCTCCACGACCGGGACGTGGGCGAGAAGGTCGGAAGCGTCGACCGGTTCAACGGCCCTGGCTCCGCCGCCGAAGCGACGGCGGTCCAGTTCACAATAGAGGCCGAAGAGGCCCTGGCGGGCCGACTCGGCGGGCGGTACGACCGAGACGACTCGAGCGGCCAGCGTGCAATCAGGCGAGTCGACGAGGCTTTTGATTAGCTTGCGACGCCAGCGCGGTTGGACGGCTCCACTGAGGATCAGGCCGACTCGGAGACGTCCCTCCCCGCTGACAGACGCCTCTTCGTTCGTCTCCTGCGTCACGATCGGCTCCAGACTCGGCGTGCGCGCACCAGAGGCTCGTAGACCTCCAACAGCCGATCGATTTTCTCGTCCCAGTCGTATTCGCGGAGGATCCGATCACGGCCGGCGCGTCCGAGCTGCCGCCGAAGCTCGGGAGAACGCGCGAGTCGATCGAGCGCCGAGGTGAGCCCGGCGATGAACTCCTCGCGCGAGGTGGGCGGGACAAGCACGCCGCACGTCTCGTCGACATAGTCCGCCGGCCCTCCCCAGTCGGCGACCACGACCGGCAGGGCCGTCGCCATCGCTTCCAGGACCACGGCGCCGCCGCATTCGTGGAGGCTCGGCAGGATCAGCACGTCCGATCGCCGCAGAAGTTCCGCGCAGTCCTCCTGCGTCAGCCAGCCGACGAACTTCACGACGTCGGCCAGGCCCATTTCGGCCGCCTGACGCTCCAGTCGCGACCGCAACCGGCCGTCGCCGGCCACGACGAGTCTCGCCGGCGTGGTCGACACGAGATTACGGAACGATTCCAGCAGCAGGTCGACCGCCTTGCAATCGATCAAGCGGCCCACGAAGACGGCCTGGAGCGGCCCGCCGGACGGGGGAGGGGTCTCCGGAGGCGACCAGACGGCCAGGTCGACCCCGTTCTCGATCATCGTCTGAACGCTTCCGCGGGTCCCCGACGGCAGGGCGTCCCGCGTCCGCTCGTTGGCGACGAGGAGGACGTCGGCCTTGAGCTTCCCCGGCATCACCCGGTTCAGGATGCCGGAGACGAATCGGCCGAAGGAGAGATAGGCCGTCACAAACGCGGATTGCCGCGACTGGAAGGCGGGCGGATACGACATCGCGCCGTTCATCGGCCCGATGACCACCGGCGCCCCGAGGTCGTAGAGCATCGACGGTTCCCGCGGAGAGACGGGGATCGGCTGATGAACCACGTCGATCTTATGTTCCTGAACGAGCCGCCGCGCCAGCCGCCGCGCGGCCAGCGCCGTCAGCAGGCGGCTGAGATGCCCCGTACTGAAATAGCTGATCCGATCCGGCAGCCAGATTCCCAGCCGGTAAAGCACGTAGTGCGTCAAACTGTCGGAGATGAAGTGGAGCCGATCCAGATCGTCGGGGAACAACGCCTCCAACTCTCGGCGAGATCGTCCGTGGACGACGAGCCGGACGTCGAATCCGCGCCTGCGCAACCGCCGAAAGATGTGCAGGGGCAGGATCGCCTCTCCACCGAATTGCGCCGACGCGTGCTCCGCGACGATCAAAATACGTGGGCCCTCGGCCGTAACGCCGTCACCTGCCATGGCGTAGGCCCCCCCTTCTTGGGTCATGCTTCCCCCGAGGTTCCAAACCAGCTTCGCTCTCCCGCGTCCAGCCGGTCGGACATCGAGGGTCACGGATGTGCATGCATTCCTTCGCGAGGCAAGCCGAAACAAACTCCACCGAGGCCGTTTGAAGCGCCCCGAGGCCTGCCGATCCTGCTCAATCCTCCAGGATCCGAGGGCACGCAGCATCTTCGATTAGCCTCCCCGAAACCTAAAAAATTCGCGGTAAAGCACAACAAAACCCAACATTTCATCCTCACAAGCTCGCACCGAATCAAGGAGAGTCTCATAGGGGGTAGATCGCACCTGAACATCGCCGACTCAGGACGACCGGCAAGGTCTCCCTGAGCGACCAGGCCGCCCGATCGTCCACGCCGATGCTCCACATTTGACTCTAGCCTGCATTCTTCACGCCCATAACGTCGAAGATGCAAGATGAGCCAATTTTCACATTCCTGCCATGAGAAGATGACTTGTGATATGAGCCTTAACTCAGCCTCATCGTTCGCTGGCCAAGCTTCGGCAGGGTCTAGCATATCAACCTGGACTTCCGATCGTAACTTTGGCGACAAAAATCATCGAAATCGAGACCGTTGGCGATCTCCGCGAGGGGGGAGACGGCGGCTTGACAGCTGTGGGAAGCTCTTCTTACGATGGGTGGCGGTTTGATTCGCGAACGCTGATGGAACAAGAGATGAGGAGCCGACGCTCGCCGCGAAGTCGGCGGCCGGCCGGACTTTCGGGACGTCGATTTCGGGGTGCGGACCGGGCGAGGGAGTCGGGTCGTGCATCCCGCCGTCGTTTCGGCGACCGCGAGGCCGAAGGGCGGGCGGGGAACTCGGGAGATCGACGATGCGGATTGCCCTGGACGCGATGGGGGGGGATTACGCCCCCGGACCGATCGTCGCCGGCGCGGTGGAAGCGGTGCAAGACCGGGAAGACCTGGTCACGGTGCTGGTCGGCGACCGCGAGCGGATTGAGGCCGAACTGCAGAAGGCCCCCGACGCCCCCCGCGATCGGCTGCCGATCGTCCACGCCGCCGAGTCGATCGGCATGGACGAGAAGCCGGTCGAGGCCCTGCGCAAGAAGCGCGACAACTCCATCTCCAAAAGCTGGGGCCTGATGGCCGCCGGCGAGGTTCAGGCGATCGTCTCGGCGGGCAACACCGGCGCGATGGTCGCTTCCGCCCTTTTCGCGGGCGAACGCGCCAAGATGTTCCTGCCGGGCGTCCGTCGGCCGGGGATTGCGGCGATCTTCCCGTCGCACCAGGGCCCGATCGTCATCATCGACGTCGGCGCCAACATGGCCCCCAAGCCGGAAGACCTCTATCAGTACGGCCTGATGGGCTCCATCTACGCCGAGGAGATCCTGGGGATCACTGAGCCCCGGATCGGCATCCTCAACGTCGGCTCCGAGGAAGAGAAGGGGACCGACCTCACGCGCGGGACGCGGAAGCTCTTCGAGGACGGGCCCTGGGCCTCCCGGTTCGTCGGCAACGTCGAGGGCCGCGACATCTACGAAGGCCACGTCCGCGTCGTTATCTGCGACGGCTTCGTCGGCAACGTGCTCCTGAAGGCGGGGGAGGGGGCCGTCGAGTTCCTCTTCGCCGCCCTCAAGGAAGACCTGGCCCGGCTCCTGCCGGACTTCCCCCCCGAGGTCGGGATGAAGCTCGCCGGCAGCCTCAAGGCCCTCAAGTCTCGATTCGAGTACGAGGAATTCGGCGGGGCGCCGCTGCTGGGGATCCGCGGGGCTTGCATCATCTGCCACGGCTCGTCCAAGGCCCGCGCCATCAAGAACGCGCTGCGGGTCGCCGACCTGATGGCCGCCGACCGGATCAACGCCAAGATCGTCGACCAACTCGGGGCGACCCTGGGCGACGCGCCCAAAGCCTGACTTTCGTCCGAACACCGAGCGTCAGTCTCATCCAGGTGCAGGCGGCGCGACGAATGGCCTTCCCCCCTCGCGGGGGAAGGATGAGGGGGGATCGGCGTCGCACCGAGAGCCAGCCGCCTGGGTGCCGTGGCCACGCTTGCGTGGCCACGTGATCGGCGACGGTCGCGCGGTCGTCCTACGCCGGGTCATGGCCACGCAAGCGTGGCCATGGCACCCGATTGAAAGCCAACCGCTGAGCAGACCTCCGTCGCAAGTCCCCCTCTTCTGATCGCTTCGCGATCTGTCTTCCCCCGCGAGGGGGGAGGACCGTCGGACCGCCAATCCTTCACCTAGTGAGATCCTGTCTGAGGCCCCCATGTCCAAGATCGCCTTCCTCTTCCCGGGCCAGGGCGCGCAGGCCGTCGGCATGTGCCGTGAGCTTGACGCCGAACTTCCGGCCGTCCGCTCCCTGTTCGACCGCGCCGCCGAGGTGCTGGGCTTCGACCTCCGCAAGCTCTGCCTGGAGGGGCCCGCCGAGGCCCTGGAGGCGACCGACGTCAGCCAGCCGGCCATCTTCGTCGCCAGCCTCGCCGCGCTCGAGAGCCTGAAGCAGACCAACCCGGAGGCCGTCGCGAATTGCCAGGGGGCCGCCGGGCTCAGCCTGGGCGAATACACGGCGCTCACGTTCGCCGGGGCGCTCGACTTCGAGGCCGGTCTGGAGGTGGTTCGCCGTCGCGGCCAGGCGATGCAGGCGGCTTCCAACGCCTCGCCGAGCGGCATGGTCGGCGTCCTGGGGTTGGACGAGGCCAAGGTCGACGAGCTTTGCGCTCAGATCGAGCCCCACGGCCGGATCTGGAAGGCCAACATGCTCGGCCCCGGCAACATCGTCGTCTCCGGGGACGCCTCGGCGATGGAACGGGTCGAGGCCGTGGCCCAGGAGCTGGGGGCGATGAAGGCCGTCCGCCTGGCGGTGGCGGGTGCCTTCCACACCCCCCTGATGAAGCCGGCCGACGAGCAGCTCGCGGAGGTCCTCACCCGCGTCGAAGTCCGCGCCCCGCGGATCCCGGTCTACTCCAACGTCGACGCCGCCCCGCACGACGACCCGGAAGCGATCCGCCGGATCCTCGTCACTCAGGTCCTGCACGGCGTCCGCTGGGATGAGTCGATGCGCCGGATGCTGGCCGACGGCTTCGACACCTTCTACGAAGTCGGTCCCGGCCGCGTCCTCACCGGCCTGCTCAAGCGGATCGACCGCAAGACCCCCTGCACGAGCGTCCCGGCCCGCTGAGCGATCGGATCGAGCGCAAAAGGAAACGGCGGTCGGGTCGCCTGAGACCCGGCCGCCGTTCGCGTTTCGAAGGATTCGTCCGGCCCGGCGGCCGGAGCCAAGTCGGGGGCTACGTGCCAACCGTACTCGAAGCGAGGGTGACATTGACGTCAGGATTGGATTTGGAAATCCCAGTGGAAGCATGTGGCCTGCGAGTCAGTAAGCGTCCCATCGGCCGGGGTGACGACCTTTATCGGGCCTGTCCTAAGTCCGCCACTATACTGAAGCGAGGTGTATTCCTTGGCAGAGTAGGAGTAACTGACGTCCACTGTGCTCGCGACACTCAAGTCCCCGAACGATGGATCGCTATAGAGAACGGTACCGGTGTCATGGTCTGTAACCACCAACCCGGTGTGAGTATAGCTGTCATAATGAACGTCTATATACGATGACTCGATGTCGAGGGTCACATACCGGTCGAAACCTGAGTGCAACGGCGAGAGCGTTGCACTCAGGGAAACAGTCACCGAGGCCCCCGGATTAGCGGCTTGATACCAAACTGGTGCTGTCGAATAAGCGTTGGCAAGCGCAAACGGCCCGTCCGTTGGGACGCCGAATGTCCCCGTGTTCAAAAAATAGGTTCCAGGGTTGAGCACTGTGAATGAATCTGCGGTGTGCAACCTGGAATCCACTTCGATTCCGGAATAGCCGTTACCCGTCAGTGTCGTTTTGGAGCACGCGGCTTCCGAGACGAGGAGATCTGGGACGTAATATTCGTTGTAATCATCATCAAAACGCATCTCATAAGTTCTAACGAAGTTGGCGAAAGAAGAATGCGAAATCGTTGTTCCATCTCCAGGTAGACTAAGAGTCACCGGATCCATGTACAAAATACCAGAACTTGCCAGGTTGTCGGGGCCTGTCCAGGCATCGGCGCTCGACGTCATGTAGCCTGATAAGGCACCAGAGCCCGGAGCGTTCGTGAGAGAAAAGATCGTAGCAGCCATCTCTCTCCGCTCAAGCGCGAGGGACGAATGGAAGTTTACGAACCCAGGGACATACTGCTTGTTGGGCTTGCGATTGCGACGGGAGAGGGGGAATCGCATTGCAAATCTCCTGATGAGAATCGAGTTGTTGTCAAATTCGCCCAGCGATAAAAGCGATGCGATCACTTTTATCCACCAAAGCACCACCTTAATATGGCCCCCCGAAGCGCCTGTCAAGCATAAACCTCGATTTTAAACTTTTAAACCATTGTTGGTTCGCGACGGATCGGCCCTTCGGTCGCCTGCCTCGCATCGCCACTCGGACGGCGGACTAGGCGGCATCGATCCATGAAAGGGACGGGACGGACGACTCTGAGGCCTAGGCGAACTGGAAATTTTTCGAGCCCGACATCCGTCGGTCCGAGGTCAATGACCCGGGGGACGCTAACGGAGAGTATGTGAAAATGAAAACGGCGGCCGGGTCGCCTGAGACCCGGCCGCCGTTCGTGTTTCGAAGGTCCGTCGAGCCCGCGGAACGGGCTCGACGGCCTCAGATCAGTAGGCGTCGCTGGAGACGGTTTCGCCGCCGGCCTTGGTGCCGAGCGCCCAGTAAACGGTCTGCGCGATGGAGTCCTTGAGAAACCTCACGCTGCCGTCGCAGAAGGCGACGTTGACCCCGCCGGAGTGGTTGCTGTTGGCGTTGATGAAGCTGGCGTAGTCCGGCCCGTTATTGCCGTCGGTTCGGCAGCTCGACCACTGCTGATTGGGGGTGAGGACCGTGTTGAAATACGTGTACCCGGGCGAGCCGACGGCCCAGAAGGCCCCCCGGCCGTCGGAGATTGCGGTTCCGGTGGCAAAGGCGGTGTTGCAGGCGGTCAGAGTGGTCTGGGCGTTCGTGTTGAGAACCTGGCCACCGTTGATGATGACGCGGGGGTCGTAATCTTGGGTGAGGGGCGTGGCGCCGACTGCCGTCCGCTTGCCCTTAGGCGTCGTGGCACCGGTAAGGCCTTCGCTCCACATGATGGTGTTCGAGGTCCCGTCGGTCACGGAGCCGATGCCATAGGCCACGAGGTGGGCGAAGACGCCGGTGCTGTTGATGTTGCCCGTCCTGCCCCAGATGTCCGTCGTCACGCCGTACGACCCGTAGTAGTTGTTAATGCGCTTGGCACCGGTGTTCGAAGCCGTCTGGCCGTCGGACGGGCAGAGGAAGGAGCTGACGATCGTGTTGTTGACCGTCGTGTTCGTGTACCAGGCCTGGCCGAAGCCGGTAGCCGTTCCCGGGTTCATCATGAAGTTGGCGGCGCTGTAGAGAGCCGTCTGCTCCATGAATGGGAGCATCATCGCCTGGCCGCTCCAGTTCGCCCAACTGCTGACGACGGTCAGCGAGCCGGCGGAGTTGCCGTAAACGTTAGTGGCGTTGCTCAACGGATAGCTCTGGTTCGACGACTCGTAGTTCGCCGCCGCCAGGCCCATCTGCTTCAGGTTGTTGATGCACTGGGATCGCCGGGCGGCTTCACGCGCCGCCTGGACGGCCGGCAGTAGGAGAGCGATGAGGACGGCGATGATCGCGATCACCACCAGCAATTCGATCAGGGTGAAACCGTGACGAGGCTTAATGATTTTCATGACCCGATGGTTCTCCGCGGAATGAGATAGGGCCGCAGCCCCATGAGTTATGGATCCTGGAACCCGAGCAAGATTAGCGTGCAGACTTGAGGCGCCGATTGGCCTCGCCACCGGCCTTGTCATTGGCCGCGGCCGAGTCCTGGACCGCCTTGTCGTCCGCCTTCCGACCCTCGTCGGTCTCGGGCGTATTGACGTCCGAGGAGCAACCCGAGAATCCAAGGGTCGCCGCAACGCCGAACAGCGCCGCCGACTGAAGAAACCGCCTTCGCTGCATTCCATGCCTCCCAAATCGAGTGATCGCTACCCCGCCCCGTCGGATGACGGGGTTCACAACGGAGAAACAATTGTTGAGCACGACGACCTCGCGCCCAAAGTGTATGATTTAATGCTTGCTTACACAAGGGAGTGCATGCCAGCTAGATTGCACGGGGACGTTCGCCGAACCCAAGCACGGGCGGCATTGCCCCGCCTGGTGCCCGTTGATCTTGGCATCGAGGACCCTTTTAGGATGGTCACGCGCCGGTATTCAGGAGGAAAAGGCAGGGGGCCATCGCATTCGACCTCGCGTAAGGTTCGTTAGCGAGGGCAAGTCCGCGATCGCATCACCCCGACCTCACCAAGCCCCCGGTTCAACCGGGACGGGAGGCGAAGAGCGAAATCATGGTTGTCAGTCGACGCCAGGCTTTGCACGACAGTAAAAGAAGAAGCCAGACATCCAGAAGCTAGCGTGTTGTATACAAGAAAGCAACAACAATCGGGCAGGCGATGTTCGTCGCTTGTGTGCATAGGCGACATTGCCGGTTAAGAGGGCAGGATTTCCTGCTGGAGTATCCGCAGAAAGCAGGGCTACTTTCCCCATCAACCAACGATCGAACTGGCCCTCAACCTCTAACGAATCGCTATTAACCTCATCAGACCGAATCGATCTTCAAACAGTCCATCAAAGGCGGATCGTGAGTAGGCCGACATAGTGCTTTCGCTCACCAGAGGAAAAGATTCGGCTTGAGCCAGGGTCGTTGACCGCCTCAGCGCGAGAAGGGGACGACGAACGAAGCCATTCGGGGTCGTCGACGCCTCCCGGCGTATCGATCCGATGTGCGCGAGGCGGTGCGTAGGGTGCATGCTCACCAGGCGGCTCTAGCGCATCGACCGCAAGCGAACGTGCACAAGCGTCAGAACTCATCAAGAGACCGAGCGCACGAAAACGGCGGCCGGGAGGCAAGCGTCCCGGCCGCCGTTCGCGTATCGGAGCCTGGTCGAGCCGGAAGCCCCCTCGACCGCGCTGAATCAGTAGCTGTCCGCCGAGATGACTTCTTCACCGGCTCGGGTTCCGAGGGCCCACCAGACGGTCTGGTTGGTGGAGTCCTTGATGAACTTCACGCTGCCGTCGCCGAGGCAGACGTTGGCGCCTCCGGAGTGCATGCTGGAGGAGTTCACGATCTGGGAACCGTCGGTGCCGCAGGCGGCGCAGTCGTTCCGGCACGATCCCCAGGTCTTCACCCGGGCGTTCGGCGGAAGGATCGGGGAGAAGAGGGACCAAGACGGAGTCCCCATCGCCCAACGGACCCCGATTGACGTCTTGAAGTCGTTGTTGGGAGTCCCCGCCTGCCACTTCGCGTCGCATGCGTCGATGAACGTCTTGATGGCCGCCGGATTGGACTGCACGTTGGCCATGCCAGAACCGGCCGAGGCCCCGACGTTCACCACCCCGTTCCGCGGGAACACGGTGTTGTCGTTCGACCCGGAGGACGTGCACGCCTCGGAGAAGGCGATCGTGTTCGAGGAGCCGTCGATGCAGTCCCGGATGCCGTACGATTTGTGGAAGGTGAAGAGCCCGGGACCGCCGGGGCCGGTGCCGGCGTCGTTTCCCTGGCTGGCCCCCTGAGAGTTGGGGCCGATGCTCGCCATGTAATTGTTGATGTTCACCCGGCCGCCCGACGGATCGGACGGGCAGAGGAAGGCCGCCAGGCGGGTGTCGAAGACGGTCCGATTGCCGTAGTAGCCCAACGGCGTCCGGCCGTCGTGCCAGACGGCCAGTTGGAAGTTGGCGGCGTTGTACAGGGCCTGTTGCTCCAGGCCGCCGAGCAGCAGCGCCTGGACGCTCCAGTTGTTCCAGCCATAGATCACGCCGGCCGGAGTGCTCAACGTCCGCGACGCCCCCATCGGGAAGGAGTCGTGGGTGGAATGGTAGTTGTGAAGCGACAGGCCGATCTGCTTCAGATTGTTGATGCACTGCGACCGCCGGGCGGCCTCGCGCGCCGCCTGGACGGCGGGGAGGAGCAGGGCGATCAGCACGGCGATGATGGCGATGACGACGAGCAGCTCGATGAGCGTGAAGCCGCGCGGCTTCGGATTCGAGTTCATGGTGCGTTCCTTGTCGGTTGAAGGCTCGACGATCCGGGTGGCAGGCGAGAACAGGCGGCCGGCTCAGGAGCCGGGCGCGCCGGGAGACGTGGGCTCCGGACTCGACCGCTTCCCCTTGGACTTGGCGGCGGCGTCGTAGGCCGCGTCGGATCGTCGCGCGTCTTCGAGGAAGCTGCTGGGCATTTCGACGGTCGTCCCCGTCGGCGCGGAGTCGCCGCATCCCGCCGTGAGCGCAACGACGCTCAGAGCCGCGACGGCGAGGAAGGGCCTCGCCCGCCGGGCTGAAACGAATTTAATTATGAACATTCTCTCACTCTAATGGCGTGGGTTTGACGCATCGCAATCCGCGCGCCGACGACATCGGCCCCTTGGGGGCCATGGCAGGCGCACAGATCCGAATCAAGCGATCAAACCGGGCGAGGCGACGGCACGACCTGTCGCCTCCGATACGGCCGGCGTCCCGACGTCGACCTCGTCGAAGCCGGGACGGCAACGAATCGATTCATGACGATCCGTCGCGAGGATCAGCCTAGAACCGGCCTGCGCCCGAGTCAAGCATCTGGCGCTTCGAGGTGCGAGCCCGAGCGACGGCGAGGCCGTCCGAGGCGTGGTGCGCCGATCGCCCCAAGAGGCTCGCCGCCGAGAGAGAGAATTGTTTTCTAATCCGTTATTCGATCAGCTTTTGCGACAACGAGAGACAGCCTGACCGCCAGGATTTGCGCCGTTTGCCATGCTCTGGGACCAGGCTGGAACCGGACCAACGCCTCGGCAAGTGTTAATCGGAATTAACCATGAACCCCACCCAAGCGACCGCGTCGTCGGTCAGCGGAGGAACGTCGGGTCGGTTCCAGCGGGCTGGGCGAAGGCGGCAAGGGCCTCGGCTTCGGTCTCGTAGAGTTCGGCGAGGCGGTCGAGGCCGATGATGTCGGCGCCGACTCGGACGTCCGGGGTCATCCCGCAGAACTTGACGGAGTGTCCGAGTTCAGCCGCCCGTTTGATGACTCCCACGAGGACGGCGAAGGCGGTACTGCCGATGTAGGCGGTTCGACTGAAGTCGATGAGCGTCTTGGCGGCCCATTCCTGGCCGATCACCAGTCCCAGCTCGTACGAGAGCGCCTGCGCCTGGGCGGGGAACCGCAGCTCGTGCGCGGTCACCTGGGCGACCGCCACGTCTCCAACCATATTCAGGGAGATCAGCTCGAACTCGGGGGTGCTGGCGGTCATCGCGGAGTGTCCTCGGGTCCGGAAAGGGTGGAGACGGGGATTCAGGGGCGGGCCGCGGAGGCGTGCTCAAGCATCCAGAGGAGAAACGGGACGGCCTTCTCGAAGGCCGGATCGAACCGCGAAAGCTCCAGGGCCGCGGCCACACGCTGGGCGGGATCAAGGATGTCGGCTCGGACGGTGTTCGGCAGCCGACAATATCCCGGGGCGTCGACGTGAATGCGCACGTCCGGAGACTCCGGCGCCGGACGTTCCAGGCGGAACGTCTCCGGCCCCTCGTCACATCGCGAGGAGAGCGAAACGGCGGACAGCCGGGACGTGGAGGGGAGTCCGTTCGGGAGGGGGCCTGTGTGAATCTCCAGACCGATCGGTCCCTCCGGCCCCTGGAACGACGTGTGGAACGTCGAGCCGCCGTCCGCGGTCTTAAGTTCCGGCGTCCCCCATCGCTCCCAGCCCAGTTGCCCGGCGAGCCAGGCGGCGAGCCAGAGAGCCAGCCTTGGCGGTGAGGAGGGGTCGGGGGAGAGCGCCTCGATCTTGACGCCGTCGATCCGTTCCAGACTCTTCCGGTGGGTCGTGCAGTCGAAGAGTTGAGCGACGAGTTCCCGCCAGTGGGTCAGGCCGTACCAGACGGCGTCGCGTCGGCAGCGGCCGATGTTGGCGTCGAGCCCCAGCCGAAGGGCCGCCAGCGAGGCGCCGGGGTCGGGGAGGTCGAGCATGATCCGGCTGCTCTCCGCGGCGAGGGCGCGGTAGAGGGGCTCGTGGGTGGTGGGGTCGGTCGTCCACCAGAGGATCATCGGCAGGTCGGCTTCCAGCAGCGACAGCACCGCGCCGGGAAGGAGGTCCAATGAGTCCGGCCCGGCCTTCAGAACGATCCGTTCCGAGCAGACCTGAGGCGTCCCCGGCTCGGGGAGGTTGCAGACGGCGGAGACCTCCGCCGAGACCTTGCGGTCGGTCGAATCCGATTCGCGGATCACAATCGCACGGCAGGGGAATCGGCCGACGACGGTCTCGACGACCGGGCGCAGCGACTCGGCGTCGGGCGTGAGCCGTTCGACGACGAGGTTCGCCAGAACGACCCGGGTGACGGTCGGGTTCTCCAGTTCGGGCCCCCCCACGCGCTCGGCCGCCGGCCCCCAAAGCTGTTCCAGCGTGGAGTCGATCCTGGCCAGAGCAACGGGGATTCCTTGACCTTCCAGGAACGCGTCGGAACTTGCGTCGGGCATGACCGCCTCCGGGATGGGTTCCTCGGGCCGACCCTTCCGGCCCCTGGGGCGTTGCCGTCCGCAGTCGCCCGCCTCAATTCCATAGTACAACAATCACCGACCACGCGGGGGCTGAACGCCTCTTTTTGTCTCTCGCGCGGTTGGTCGCGCTCGTGAACATCTAGACCACAGACGAGTACCTCTCCAGGAGGTGGGATTCGAGGCCAGCGGACCGAGGAAATCACCGCTGGGGCGTGCGATTCGATAGAATCGTCGGCCATGAGCCCAGCAGCCCCCGCCCGTTCGCATCACCCCCATCGCCGTGAATGGACGCTCGTCGCCGCCATGACGGCTCTCGGACTGCTCATTCGAATCTGGGGGCTAGGGAAGCTCGGCCTGGTCCACTTCGACGAGGGGATCTACGCAATCGCCGGCCTCTGGCCCTTGCGGCCGGGAGGGCTCGACCCGATCGCGGTCCCCTACGCTCCTCCAGGATTCCCCTTCCTGATCGGGCTCTTTTACCTGGTCTTCGGCCCGAGCGACGCCGCGGCCATCCTCGTTTCCATCATCGCGGGGACGCTGGCGGTTCCGGTTTCGGCCTGGCTGGCGCGGCGGACCTTCGGGCCGGGGGCCGGCGCGACGGCCTCGGCCCTGGCTGCGCTCTCAGGCTTTCATGTCGCCTTCTCAAGGATGGCGCTGACCGACGCGACGTTCACCCTGGCCTGGCTGTTGGGACTCATTGCCGCCCAGCGCTTTCTCGAAAAGCCCAACCCCGCGACGGCCGTGCTGCTCGGCCTGGCGACCGGGCTGGCGCAACTGGTGAAGTACAGCGGATGGACAGTGGGGATCGCCGTGATGCTGACCGCAGCGGCGATCACGATCCTCGATCCGTCCCGACGAACGACCGCCGACCAGCGCCGGGTCTGGGGATGGGGCCTGTTGGCGGCCGTGGTCGCAGCGATCGTCTACGCCCCCTGGTATCGGTTCGTCGAGACCCACGGCGGCTACGCCGGGCTCATGGCGCACCATCGCGGCTACATGGGGACGCCCGCAAGCTGGCTGCCGCACTGGGCCTTGCAGATTGAGCAGGCGAGCGTCCTCTCCGGCGGTTTCTCGTGGAACCTGGCGGCGGTCGTCGCGGCCGCGGTGGGGATCTGGATCGTTGGAGCAGGGGAGCCGACGAATGGAGAAAGCGAGGGACCGCGCAGCGGCCGGATGAGGGGGGATCGGCGTCGGATTGAAGACTCCGCGCCGGATGCGCTTCCGAATCCGGTCGCCCCCTCATCCGGCCCTTCGGGCCACCTTCCCCCGCGAGGGGGGAAGGCCGTGATCCCTTTGCTCGTCCTCGGCGCCGCGACGGTCGTTGCACCGACCACCCTCTGGTGGATCGGCCTGGCGCTCGCGGCGTTCGCCTGGCGCGACGCCTCGCCGGGACTTCGATTGCTGGCCGTGGCGTGGGTCGGACTGTCAGTCCTGACACCGTTCTATCATCCTTACGCGCGGTTATGGCTGCCGATCCAGGCGCTGGGGTGGATCGCCGTGGCGGGGATCGTCGGCGAGTTGATCCGGCCTGCCGAGGCGCCTCGATGGCGGACTCCGTTCGTCCTTGCCTGCTGCGTAGCGGCGGTCGTGCAGACGTTCCTGATGGGGCCCCTGTTCGGGAAGGTCGGCGACAGGGCAGGGCTGCTCGCCCCGAGCGATTCGCTCCGGACATCGACCTCCCGCGCGTTGGCCGATCTCCCCGAGGCCGCGCCGGGCCTCCGGGTGCTGGCGCGGCCTCCAGTCTCCTTCTATATAGGAGGCCGTGCGGCGGCGCGGGTTGAGCCGGACGTCGAGGGTCTGCTGCGCGTTCCCGGCGGCGCGTGGGCCCTTGTGGACGCAGCGCAGCTCCGTCAATCTGGTGACGTGGACGGCCTCGTCGCGAGGCTGTCGCAAGGTTGGGAGCGGGTCGGCGAATATCCTACATCGCTGAACCTGCCGACGCAGCTGGACGTCGACCCCGGCGCAGCGGCTCGTCCGCGGCCGAGAGAGGCCGACGCGCCGCTCTGGTTGTTCCGTCCCCGTCCGGGAGTCCGCTGATGGGCATCTCGCTTCCGCTCTTCCCGTCGCTTTGGCCCGACCCGGACGCCCTGGGTACGATCACCGACCTGTACGAACTGACGATGCTGGCCGGCTACCTGGCCGAGGGGATGGGGGGGCAGTCCGCGACGTTCGAGGTTTTCGTCCGCCGGTTCCCGCCCAACCGGTCGTTTCTGGTTTTCGCCGGGCTGGAACAGGCGATCGGCGACCTGTCGCGGCTGGCTTTCTCGAACGAGCAAGTGGAAGCACTCCGCCGCTGGCCGGCGTTCCAGAGCCAGCCGGCCACGTTCTTCGAGACCCTCCGCCGCTTCCGGTTTGAGGGAGACGTCTTCGCCGTCCCCGAGGGGACCATCGTCTTCCCGGGCGAGACGCTCGTCCGCGTGACGGCCCCCCTCCCGCAGGCGCAGTGGGTGGAGACGTTCCTGCTGGCCTCGCTGGGATACCAGACGCTCGTAGCCTCGAAGGCCGCGCGGGTGGTCCTGGCCGCGCGAGGGAAGTCGTTGTTCGAGTTCGGCGCCCGCCGCGCCCACGGCCCCCAGGCCGGGCTGCTGGCGGCGCGGGCGGCCTACCTGGCGGGTTTCGATTCCACCAGCCACGTCGAGGCCGCACGGTTGCTGAACATCCCGTGCGTCGGCACGATGGCCCACTCGTGGGTCCAGTCGTTCCCGACCGAGGCCGAGGCGTTCGAGGCGTACGCCCGGGTCTTCCCCAACACGACGACGCTGTTGGTCGACACTTACGACACGCTCGAAGGCGTCCGGAAGGCCGCATCGATCGCGCCGCCGAACTCGGCCGTCCGGATCGACAGCGGCGACGTGGGCGAGCTCGCCGCGCGTTCGCGGGCGATCCTCGACGAGGCCGGCCGGTCCGACGTGAAGATCATGGCCTCGGGCGACCTGGACGAAGAGGCGCTGGAGAGGCTTTCCGCTGCCGGCGCGCCGATCGACGGCTACGGGATCGGCACTGAGCTGGTCACCTCACGCGACGCGCCGGCGATCTCAATGGTCTACAAGTTGGTGGAGCTGGACGGGCGGGGGAGGTACAAGCTCGCCCCTGGCAAGAAGACGTACCCGATGGCCAAGCAGGTCTACCGCCGCCGCGACGCCGACGGCCGCTTCGCCGGCGATCTCGTCACTCGCGCCGACGAACCCGCGCCCGAGGGCTTCGAACCGCTATTAACGCCGGTCATGCGCGGCGGCGAACCCATCCCCCACCATCTCTCCCTGGCTGAAGCCCGTATCCGATGCCGGGCCCAGCTCGCGGCCCTCCCCGACGACCTGAGATCCCTTCACACCCAGGCCGGCTACCCCGTCGATTACAGCGATCGCCTCGAAGCCGAGGCCGCGCGGTTGATGAGGTTGTAACGCTACACCCGCGCAGGGCCGGAGTGCCTGGACGCTCGCGCGTCACGACGAGCGATCACAAGTGCACCGCCGCGTCGGGCGTTGATGCGATCCGGGCGGAGGCCGTGGCCTCCGCCCGCTCGCCAGGTTCATGGGCTGTCACGAGCACGATCGCCCAACCTCTCAGAGGAAGATGGGCTGGTTGTTGTTGACGGCGTCGAAGATGTTCTTCAGCGCCTCCTGGTAGATCCGGTCCGGGCCCGAGGCGATGGTCTTGGGATGCGCGATCAGCTCCAGGATGGCCGCGTTGAGGAACTGCTGGACGGTGTAGCTGGTACCGGTGAAGCCATGGCCCGCAAGCTGGGTCAGGTGGCTGGCCGTGAGCGTGGAGACGGCTGGGAGGTAGATCAGCGAGCCGGCGGCCACATAGCCCGCCAGGACGTTGAACTCCGTCGCAAGCATCTGGGCCGACAACATGTACGCCATGTTGGTGGCCGTCGCGTTCTGCAGGTAGTTGTTGATGAAGCTGTAGGAATTAAGATCCGAGAGCTTCACGTAGTTGCCGTTGGCATCGACCAGGACCGATTTGGTCATGTCGCACGGGTTGACCAGCGCGCCTTTGGCGCCGAACAACGGGTCGTAGAAGCTCGCGAGCAACGTCGTGCCTCCGGTCTTTCCAGTCAAGACCTTCTGGCCGTTCTTGTTGCCCCAGAAACCGATCGTCTTCCCGTCCTGGGCCCCGAGGACCGTGGCCGTCTCGTTGACGCCGTCGTCCTGGGCGCCGTTGTTGTTGACGTCGCCGCTGTACACGGCTACCCACGTGTAGTTGCCGGTCTGCAGCGCCAGCTTGCCGCTGGGGTTGTTCCCCATGGTCTTCGTATCGTAAACGCCATTCCCGTTCACGGTGATCGTGTTGGTGTACACGATGCTGCTGTCGGGCGCCTTGAGCGTAAAGACGATCGTGCCGGTCGGAATGTAACCACCGGAGAGAGTGGCCTTATCATTGAGGACCACGATCCCCACCACGCCGCTGACCGGGTAAGCCTGCGTCGTGATCGTCGGGTCGGCCTTGTCGACCGTGAAGTGCTCGTCAACACTCACGGCCCCGAAATAGTTGTCGTCGCCGGCGACCGAGGCGTTGTACGTGTAGTTGCCCGCGCCAAGCGCCCCGCTGGCCGTCGACGTCGCGTTGAATCCGCCCTCGGTCGAACCGCTGCCGATCGAGTTGCCCTGGAGCGTGAAGCTGATCGTGGGAATCGCGAACCCCGCCACCGCGCCGGTCACCGTCGCGTTGTCGTGGGTGTTGGTTCCCACCGCCACGTGCGCGCCCTCGGCGATTACGTTGTGGGCTGCGTCGTGCACCGTCGTCGAAATGGACAGCCTCGCCTTGTCGACGAAGAAGTGCTCGTCGACGCTGGTCGCGCCAATGTAGTTGTCGTCGCCGGCGATCGAGGCGTTGTAGGTGTAGCTGCCCGCCCCGAGCGGACTGCTACCGACCGACGTCGCGTCGAACCCGTCGTCGGTCGGGCCGCTGCCGATCGAGTTGCCCTGGAGCGTGAAGCTGATCGTGGGAATCGCGAACCCCGCCACCGCGCCGGTCACCGTCGCGTTGTCGTGAGTCGACGTCCCCAACGACACATGGCCGTTCTCGGCAATCACGTTGTGGGCTGCGTCGTGCAGCGTCGTCGAAATGGACAGCCTCGCCTTGTCGACGATGAACGGCTCGACGTCGCTCGTCGTCGACTGATAGTTGACATCGCCGCTATAAACGGTGATGAAGCTGTAGGAACCAGCCGCGAGCGGGCCCTGGATCGCCGACTTGGGGATCGTACCGTCGGGATTGAGGTTCACCACCTGGTCGGTGTGCGGCCCGGTGCCGTCGATCGTCGTATAGTACTGGTAGGTCAAAGTGCCGGTGGCGGGCAATCCGGCTAACTGGCCCGACAAGACCGAAGTGTCGTAGATCGAGGTTCCCAGCGACACATGGCTGTTGATCGGGACGACCGCGTCGTTTGAGGCGTTGTGCAGGGTCGTGGCGAGTGACGTTTGAATCGTGGTGACCGTGAACGGCTCGACTGCACTGTCCGACGGAAGATAGGTGGAGTCGCCGTTGTAGTGGGCCCGATAGGAGTAGGAACCGGGCGTCAGGGCGCCCGAGGCGTCGGACGGATGCGCCACGCCGCTGGGATCGAGCATCACCGTGCCTGCACCGACCGAGGGGCCGGTACCGTCGATGGTCGAGTAGAACGTAAAGGTCACGCTGCCGGTTGGGACCTTCGACCCATTGCCGGTCACCGTGGCGCTGTCGTGCGTGGACGTGCCGGCCGGCACCACGCTATTGACCGGAATGACCGTGTCGGTGGCGTCGTTGTGGATCGTGGTGGTGATCGTGGAAGTGGTTCCACCAAGCGTGGGGGTGGCCCACTCCTCGTAGCCGTCGTTGGACGAACCGACGGTATCGCCGTCGTTCAGATTCTGGGCCCCGAAATGGGAATAGAGGTAGACGTACTGGTTGGCCCCGGTGAAGAGTTCGTTGGGAACGTCCAGGTACATGTCGGCTCCGCCGCTGCCCGGAGCCAGCGAGTAGTTGAGCTTAACCCAGTTCTCCTCGCCGGAATCGTAAATCAACGTCCCGAGGTTTGGATAGCTGGTCAGGTTCCCGGCCGCTCCGAGGAAGATCTGGACCTGGTCCAACGAGAGGAGCGGTTCGTTCTTCTCCTGATTGATGTCCAGCACGAATTCCCGATACACCTTGCCGTCGATGCTCACAAGCGGAACCGCGCTGAGCGTTAGGGAGTGGGTGAACGCACCCGATTTCGTATCGAATTGCGGCGTTCCGTCGGTATTGAAGCCTTGCTCCTGCGGGCTGTTCTGGACCCTCACGAAGGAGTCCAGCTCTCCGCTGCCCGCCGGCTGGGTCTCGCCCTGCCGATAAATAGCCCCGTTAATGACGCCGCTGGAGCCGAGCGTGGTGAGATCGAGAGGCGTATTGCTCATCACCAGGCGATCCTCGCACACGTCGAAATTCAGATAGCGACGGGAGTCGGGACGCTGCGAGCGACGTCGCTTCCGAACGTTCCGACTTCGCGTCGAACCAATCGTTGCGTATTGAGAATTCATGGGAGGGCACCTCTCAGCTAATCCTGGAATGAGGCGGAACGAGACGCTTCACTTCGCCGCAGCGTATTGCGGCCGCGAAGCGCGAAAGGGGATCGCTCGCCGTGCAGCTAGCGTGCTTCGCTAGACGCTCCGGGCGGGTCGATGACCAACTTGCGCCGAGGGATTTACTATTGCGCTTCGACGTCGAGCACAAAATTACGGGGCCGATCGGCCTTCCGTAGTAAGGTCGAGCATCGATAGCGCGACCTGATCATCTCGATTCTCAAAAATGGTGGTGTTGCCTGATTGGCTCCTCAGCCCGGCAGCGCCGGACCTGCCTGCGTGGCGCATGGAACGGGCAAGATTGAACGATTTGCGCCAAACAGGCTGTTCTCGACCTGGCAATCGTGGCTCTGTTCTAAGACTCTGAGGAGGTGGCGCGTCGGCTGGTGTAACCTCCGTGGTTACGGATCACTCGGCACGAACACTCAATCCATCAGACGGCGTGAGGGTCCAGCACGACGGCGCGCAGCCCCCCGGGAAAGACGTAACGCGATCGCTACTTCGGCATCCTCGGACGCACGACCGAATGAGTCGGCGGGCGACGCGTCCTCGCCACACACCGAAAAGACGCCTATTTCCGAGCACCTACGAAATGTTTTGCTACACCAATTGCACAGGACTATGGCTCATTCAATCCCCGTCGCGTTGCAGCAGATCTGAGTCGCACGCAATCGAAACAAGGGTTTAGCTGTGAAGTTAGTCACCGCATATCTTCAATTCAAGAGATGGTTGGCTTCACCCATGCTCGGACATAGACATGACTACCTATGGACTCGGCTTTAACATTCCAGCCGGACGTTTTTCGGATCCACTCGACATATGCACGATCGTTATTTGCGATATCGATATTGCGGCCTCCGCAAGCCTCCAGAACAATCGGGGAGCATCGAACGGGCGACGCGTCGACTGCCGATTCGACAGCCTCAGCAAGCCAAACAAGCAACAAACAATTTGCGAGAATTCGCAGAACTTTTCCTGAAAAGCTCGCAGTCGTCATCTCTGCGCCCCTCCGGTCCTCACGCGCGTCAGGGGCTCGGACGGAAAGGAAACGGCGATGAAGCCCCTCCCGATTTCGTCGCGGCCCCGATGAACAGGGCACGGCGTGCAGACTGTTGGCTCATGATTCTCGCGACGGTTCCAACCGCCGGCTCGGGGGAGGATCTTTCTGATCCAGCCGCGCTGCGTCAAACTTTCCAAAGGCGCGCCTCGGTCGGAACCCACAAGAAAACCTTCTCCACGAGGATCGTTGATCGCGAGTCTCCTCACTCCTTCATACGGACGCTCGACTCCGTCGGCCGTCCCGGCTTCCAACCGTCGAGGTCCTCGCCTCGCATCCCCTGATGCTGGGCGTCCCGGAAATCACCATCGACGTGAGGACTCCGATTTCGGGTCCCGTCCCCTGCTGATTCGGTCTCCCCATTAACCTCAGGAATCCCCAACGTGATGAAGGAATTCGGCATCGGAACGACGGCGGTTCTGGCCGGTCTGACGTGGTTCGCGGCGAGCGCGGCGGCTGAGGAGGGCGCGGTGAAGCCGCGGCCGTCCAACAAGCTCATCGTGTCGCCCAATGGCCCGCGCGACGGGGGCGATTTCGGCCCGCACACGCCCGGGACGAAGACGTCGGGGCTCCAGGAGGCGTTCGACGCGGCCAAGGAACGCGGGATGGACCTGGAGATCGCCGGCGGCAACTGGACCGAAGGGAAGACCCCGGCCGTCGTTTACAACCTGCACGAGACGCTCCGCATCCCCTGGATGCAGAACGCTCGCGTCGACGGCGGCCACGCGGTCATCAACTACACACCGAAGACGGGAGACGCCGTCGTCTTCGACAGCCAGATGAGCGGGTGTTATCGGTTCGGTCTCATCGTCTCCCAGTCCGACGGCGCGGTCGTCCGGATCGCCCCGAAGACGGCGGGGCCGGACGGCTTCCGCGTCGTCACAGCCTGCGAGTTCGTCTTCAACGCGCTGGTCGGCGGGGGAGGCGCCTGGCCCGGAGGGGAGCCGCACAACTCCCAGCTCGACCGCTCCCGACGCTGGATCGGCGCCGGGCTCTGGCTCGATGGCTCCCAGGGGTCGATCGACGCCAACAAGATCACCGTGATCGAGACCGTCGGCTGCGGCTCAGGCCTGAGGCTCAGCGGGGCGGTCACGAGGAACACCATCGAGGAGGTGAACATCCACCTCTGCCAGGATCACATCCAGGTCGGCTCCGCCGACGATGCAACCCCGGCCGACAACCGGATCTCGGCGTTCCTCGACTGCCAGGGGATCGAATCCGCGACGGGCGCCTCGGTCTTCGGGTCGCGGAACCTGCTGACCATGAGCACCCGCCCGTTCCCACGCGGAGCCGACCTCACGCTCGGCGAGAAGGCCGTGGGCAACGTCGTCCTCTTCCAGTCGCCCTACCGACTGATCGACCGCTCGCCGGCCGGCTCCAATTTCTTCGTCGGCGTTCCGCCCGCGTCGGGGACGGTTCGATAGGACCTAGTCGCTTGAGCGGCCAGACAACCGAGCCCATTTCCGTCCAGAGTCGCGGGGCTCAACTCAGGAAACAACGGTCCAGGAGCCATCGGGCCAGGTCCAAACCCAGGTCCAGAACCACGTTCTCGTTCTCGCGTCCCAGGTCCAGTAACCCGACCACGATGCCACCGTTTCGGAAGCAGTCTGCTTCTCGACCTCTGGCGCACGGGCAGGAGACGGCGTCCAGGCGAGGGCAAGGACAAGCATGAGAAGCAGGGCGGGGACGAATCGCATGACGCACCTCATGAAATCTCTCAGTGATCCGGTCCAGGGCGACAGCAAGCAATATGCCGTGCTCGACCAGGAATCGCGACAAGAATCCACTCGGAACGAACAATTTTGCAACTGATTGTTCATCGCGTCGTTGCAGCCGCGAGGCCCTTCGCCTTCACGCGTTTATCCCTGCGAGTCTTGAAAATCGGCGGTCCATGCAAGGGTCTGAATTGCCGCGGCCGGTCAGACCCTCATCGGTCGAGGGCCCAGACGATCGAATGCAACAGCTTGCACTCCCCTCAACGGATCAGCTCGACGAGGCCTTCGACGGCGCGACCGGACGTCGAGGGCGTCCTGATCGTCGGCCGGATCGGGGCGAGGGTCGACCCAACGGCGGCGTGGGCCCGGCGATCGAGACGGTCGCTGCAGAAGAGGACGTATCGGCCGTCGGGCGAGAATTCGAGGCTGGCGATTTTGTTGTCGAAGCCCTGCGCCTCCAATCGTTTCGGCGGGCCGAAGGTCCCCCGCTGGATCGAGTAGAGCGCCATCCCCTGCGGCTCCCGGGAGACGAAGACGCAACGTCCGGTGACGGGCGAGTAGATCGGGTACGACGGATTGCCGTCCAGCCGGTCCCCCTTCTTCCAGAGGATCTCCTTGATCTTCGCCTCACTCGGGTTGGTCACGTCGAGGAAGACCACGGCGGCGCCCTCGTCGGAGCTTGCGACCGCGACGAGCGTCCCGGGGCCGGCCCAGCTTGGGGACGAGTGAATCTTGTAGCCAGGGAGCCGGATCGGCTGGACTTGGTCGGACTCAACGTCCATGAGGCTCATCTCGACGGGGCTGCCGAAACGCACGATCAGAAGCTGCTTGCCGTCGGGCGACCACTTGGGGATGCCGAACACCTCGTGGCGCCTTCGGTCGGAACCGTCGCTCTGCATGGTCCAAACGCCGTATTTTAGATCGGGCGCCGCGCCATGGTTGACGAGGTACGCGATACGCTTGCCGTCCGGCGAGAACGACGGGCAATTGCCGAGGCCGAGATCGGCGACCTTCAGGCGATCGTCGGTCAGATCGATCGATTTCAGCCGGGTCTTCGACCACACCATGCCGGGCGAGGAGTCGAAGAGAATCCGGCGGCCGTCGCTCGACCAGCGGGGCGAACCGCAATACTTGCGGCCCGGGTCGGGCTCGTCGGCGATCAGCGTCACCTCTCCCTTGTCGACGTCGAGGAGGAACAGGGCGGATCGATCGGCCACCGGCGTCTGTTCGACGGGCCCCTGTTTGAGACGCTCGGCCATGCGATCGACGGCCCCCGTGACCTGGGGGCCGACCTGTTCGAGCTTCACGGCGGGCGCGCCGTCTTCCTTGGGGCCATCCCCAGCGGCCCCTCGCACCGTCAGCATGAGGGCCGCCGCCAGAATGGAGATCCGAAGCTTCGTGGACATCATCCCTTCTCCTCCCATCGACCAGGGCGCCGGCGGTCCTGCCGGATGAATCGGCGGCCCGTGCGACGTCGACCGCGCCCTGGGAGGAGGGTAACCGGATGCTCCGACGTTTGCCAGAAGGTTCGCTCGAGGGGCCGCCCAGAGCAGGCGGCCCCTCGCGATTGGTTGAGACGTTCAAACTCGGTTGGTCACGGCCTGTTCATAGCATCCTTGGCTCGAAAACGCCTTACACGTCCCAGGACGGTGAGGCCGCCCAGTCCGAGCATTGCCAGACTGGCGGGCTCAGGGACGGCGGCGGTTCCGCCGACGATCAGGGTGTACGAATCCGCGTTGGCCCCACTTCCCCAAGTCCAGGTGTATGTTCCAGTCGTCAGCCCCAGGCTTGCCAGCGTTTGGCCGGTCCAAACAGCGCTGGAGGTCAGCGAGGCGCCAGAAGTGTAGCCGACGGGTAGGAAGAGTTCCCTCAGCGGGGCGTAGATTCCGGCCAGGTCGCCGGAGCTGTTCGACGCCAAGGCCATCCCACCGCTGCCGAAGCTCGCCGGGCTGGCGCTCACACCAGAATAGATGTTCATGGGAGTGAAAGAACCGCCTCCGACGCCCCCGATCAGCACGAAGGAGCTCTGAGGGATGATTTCCGCCACGGTCTGCCCTGTGAACGTGAGGCTCAGCCCGGTGTAGTTGATGCTCCCGCTCCCGGTGGCGACCACGTCGTTGCCCACCTGCGTCATGTTGACAATGAAGCTCGCGCGGACGTCCCCGCCAAGATTGAGGCCGAGGGCCAAGGCCAGAAACGCCGATCCGAAAAGACCACAATATCGCATCGTGACGGCTCCCGTGATTTCCGAAGAACTTGGGCGAACAGACTCCCGCAATTGCGTGCGAAGCCGTGCACAGCTTCGCTCAATCTTTGCGGTTCTTAATCTATTCGCTGGCTGAATAAAGCTTCATCCCCTAGAATCAGGGGATGCGCGATCAGGATTCCTCTACGCCTGGAATCGCGAGACGCCCAGGTTTGGAGGGGCCTTGAGCGGATGAAATCCAGGAACTTGCGAGCGGAGGATTGGCGAGACCTCCTCCGCCTTGCGGGCGAATGCCGGGAACTCGGCGACGACCCGATCGGCTGGCGGCGGCATCTGATTGAGGCGCTTTGCGGTCTGACCGATGCGCACCTCGGCTTCGCGGGTGAAATGGAGGGATGCCGTACCCTGCAGCACAAGGATCTAGGCATGGTCCCCTGGATGCGAAGCGGGACCGTCGGGCCGGAACGAATCGGGGCGGCGGTCGAGGACTTTCGCGGCGATTCGACCCACGTCCCGGCCATGCTCGATTACTTTCGGCGCGACCCGATTCCCGAAGGAACCTGCCTGGGATGCCCCGAGGTCTTCGATGATCGGTCCTGGTACGCCTCCGACGATTACCGGGTCGTTTTCGAGCCGTGCGGGTTTGATCAGACTCTCTGGTGTTTCCGCCCGATCCTCGGCGCGGGTCACGACCAGAACACCGGCATCGTCCTCGTCCGTGCGAAGGGGGGCCGGCCGTTCGAGTCCCGGCTCTTGTTCCTCGTGCGCGAGGCGCACGCCGCGATCGCCCCGATGATCGGCGGCCCGCTCGCCCGCTTCGCCGACCCCTCGCCGATGCACCTCCCGCAGAGGGCCCGGCCGGTGCTCGCCTGCCTCCTCGAAGGAGACGGCGACAAGCAGATCGCGGCTCGCCTGGGGCTGAGCGTCCACACCGTCAACGAATACACCAAGGCGATCTACCGACACTTCGGCGTCCGCAGCCGCCCTGAACTCCTCGCCCGATGGATCCGCCGGGGCTGGACCTCCTCGTCGTTCGAGTCACGACCCATGTGATTCGGTCTCATCGCAACTCCGGCGGGAGACGATCGGGCCGCATGGGCCGCCACGGCTGGAACGCCGCACTTTCGTACCACCGCCTGAGCCATGCGTGCCGCGCGGCCTGCTTACGATCGCTCGCCTTCAACTCCTCCAGACCATGATAGGCCGATTCCATTCGGCAGGACCGGTAGTGCTCTCTGGCGTGAGCCGCGAACAACGGCAGGCCGATCAGCAACGACACCACGACGGGCCACCAGGCAAGGCGTCGACGGCCGGACGACCTCCCATCCCGGCCCAAGGGATTTGCCAGGCGCCGGGCCACGGATAGGGCCAGATAGAGCCCCACGGTTGTTCCCATGGCCAGGATGATGGGGTCGCCGTCGAGTCGTGCGTGGCTCTCGTTGTAGATCGCGCTGGCGACCTTCAAGAAACCCTTGACCGCGGCGATGAACGCCAGATCCGAAGCGCCAATGATCGCCGTTGCCGCCAGCGCCGAGAGCGACAGAATTCGATACCTCTGAAACACGCCCGTCGCAAGTCCGTCCGACGTCCTCCGCGCGACGGCGCGGGAATATCGAACACACGTCAGCCCGCCGATGCAGATGAGGACGATGACGACGCCAAAGCCTTGCGGTCCCGCCGCACGGGCCGCCGCAAGCATCGAGGCGAGGACCGCCACGACGGTCATCAATTGCCAGACCTTGATATCCGTTCTCAACCTCCTCATGTCTCACATCGTACCTCCGGGGAGCGACGTGGAGATCAAGCTTCGGGAGGTGGTTCGGCATCCAGGCTCTTGAGCAGGACTTCCAACTCCCGCCGCCGCGGTTCCAACTCGGCTCGTATCGCGTACAGGTTCAGCCAGTAAACGAACCCGAAGACGGCCGCGAAGATAACGGCAGCCAGGAAGGCGGCGAGGACCATGAAGAGGCCGCCCGTTCGTTCCCGCCAGGTGGACTGGACCATGAAGGCCATCCCGGCCAGGGCGAGGGGGAGCAGATACCACAGGTGGACGCTGCGGAGCAGTTGGATTTGATGGTCGACACGCGTCAGCAGATCGGCCACGAACGGGCGAAGCGGCTCGTCGGGAGAGGAACGGCGACGGTTCTGACGCACCCGGTCGATCAGCATGTAACCGGCGACCCAGGCGAAGGCGGGGATCATCAGATACCAACTCCAGGGGAGGGCCGCCTGGAATCCCAGATAGGCCCAAAGGGGGATCATGATGAGGGCGACGCCGACCTCGCGGGCGTCACGCCAGAAGATCATGGCGTCGAAGGACCGCCCGTAGCGCCGAACCTCATCGACGAGCACGGCGGGATCGACCGTCAGGCGGGTCTGCGACGACTGATCCCGCCACACCTGTTTCAGATCGTCAGGGTTCATGGGGTTCCCCATTGAGTAGTTCGCTCAGAGCCTTCCTCGCGCGGGTCAATCGCACGCTGACGTTCCCCTCGGAGATCCCCAGCACCTCGGCGATCTGGCGATAGCTCAGGTCGTCGAGATAGAGGAGGACCAGGGCGGCGTCGGTTTCGGACAGTCGGCGGACGGCGGCGTAGAGGCGTTCGACGATTTCGCGATCCTGGGCCTGCCGTGCCGCGTCCGGCCCCGAGGACGGCAGTTCCTCGACCTCGATGAGCGAACGCCCATGAGAGCGGCGCCGGTGTTCCCGCCGTCGCCAGGCGATGGCGGTGTTCAGCGCCACGCGGTAAGCCCAGGTGGACGCAACGGCCCGGCCCTCGAATCTCGGGAGCGACCGCCAGACCTGAAGCAGGATCTCCTGAACCAGGTCCTGGCGTTCCTCGGCCGTCGGCGTATAGGCGCGGGCGACTTTCAGCACGGCCCCGGCGTGTTCCGTGAGCCAGGCCTTGAAAACGGCTTCCGGGTCGTCGATCGCCAACGCGTTCGTCCTCCTCGGAAGGATTGGTCGTCCGTCACAACTGGACCTTACAGGAAAGACGCGGATCGATCGGGGCCGTCAGATTTCGGCGATCGTGCTCATACTCCTATACGAGGGGATGATCGGCGAACCTTCGAGCCGCGCGTCCCGCCCCGAACGGTAGGACGACCGCGGGCCTTGATGGTTTCTCGCCGATCGAAGCCAGCGCTGGAGCGGACGTAATCACCATGATCCCTTCGCTTTACCAACGATCAAAGGCCTCTCGAAGTGCGGCGAACGAACCCATTTCGGAGCCGCGCGAGTCGGACGGCTGCGTGGACGTCGGCGATCGCGAACGCACGACGATCGTGGGCTTGGCTCCCCACTTCGAGGCACCCGGTTTCAACTCTCGATCCAGGAATGGCTTTCGGCGGGTGCTGGCGGACTTGAGCGCGCACTGTCCGAAAAGCGACCGAACGGAGCCAATCCCGGCGAGGGGAGATGATGGCCTTCGTGCTTGGCTTCACATGAGTTGCGCCGAATCGGCTCTGTTTGTCCTCGCCGCGAACGAAGCCGTTTCAGGAGGTCGTCGCGTGAGCCTGGTCCCAGGCTCGGGGGATGTGCAGGCAGTCGGGCTCAGCGGCGTAGGGGTCGCCTGTGACGGCGAAAGCCCGCGCGCGGCTGCCGCCGCAGATGTGGCGGTACTCGCAGACGCCGCACTTGCCGCCGAACGAATCCGCATCGCGCAGGCGACGGAAGACGGGCGAGTTCTGGTAGACGTCGACCACGTTGCTGTGCGGGAAGAGGCCGCAGGTCATCGGCAGGAACCCGCTGGGGTGAATCAACCCGCAGCAGCCGACGAACATGATCCCCCGGCCATCGTTCACGCCGGGGAGCCCACCGTTCCAGCCCCGCGCCGACATCCGCAACGGTTCGGCCCCGCCCGACTCCTTTCGCCTTTGCAGGACGTAACGACGGTAGTGCATCCCCTCCGTCGTCTTGATCATGAACGAGTGCTCGCGGGAAAGCTTCCAGAGCCGCTCGAACGCCTGCTCGTAACGCTCGGCGTCGAGGCGAAGGTCGGCGGTGGCCCGGCCGACCGGAATGATCAGGAAGAGCGACCACAGGGCGATCCCGCGCAGCTCCAGAAGGTCGGCGATGGCCTCCAGTTGGGGGAACGTGCCGGGCGTCAGGGTTGTATTAACCTGAACGGGAATGCCAGCCTCGCGGGCGTCGTCCATGATCCGTTGCGTCATGTCGAAGGATCCCGCCACCCCCCGAACGCGATCGTGGGTCTCGGCGTCGACGCCGTCGAGCGAGACGGCCATCCGACCGATGCCGGCTTCCTTGAGGCGACGGATCGCGTCGGCCGTCACCAGGGGGGTCGGCGACGGGGTGATCGCCGTTTGCAGCCCGACTCCGGCGGCGTGTCGGATCAGGTCGAAGAGATCGGGCCGCTTGAGGGGGTCGCCGCCGGTGAAGACGAGCAGAGGGGGCTCGGGGAAGCTGGCGATCTGATCGATGAGCCTCAGGGACTCGGCCGTCGACAGTTCGGCGGGGTCGGGTCGAGCCTGGGCGCAGGCCCGGCAATGGAGGCAGACGAGATCGCAGGCCCGGGTGACCTCGTAAAAGACGATCATCGGGCTCTTGTCGAAGTTGCGGCGGCGGACCCAGTCAGGGGGCGATCCGCCCGTCGCACGATCGGCGTGCGGGAGGGCGTGGGGATGGCTCATGGCAGGATGAGCCGCGACCGCGGCGTGCGGCCGGCGGCGGACCTCGATAGACTAGATGTCTCTGATTCGATCCTAGCCGATCGCGATCGGGCCCTCAAGGAGCGGCTCGTCTCGATCGGCGAGACGACGAGGCGACGATGCGGGACGAGGCGGCGGATCCGGGCGTGGACGTGGCGATCATCGGCGGCGGAATCACCGGTCTGGCGGCCGCGCACCGGCTCCGCGAAATCGCCCCCGACTTGACCGTCGCCGTGCTTGAGGCCGGCGATCGCCCCGGCGGGGTCCTCGGGACGATCCGACGCGACGGCTACCTGATCGAGCAGAGCGCGGACAGCTTCATCACCAACGTCCCCTGGGCGATCGACCTCTGCCGCCGGCTCGGCCTGGAAGACCGCCTGATCCAGACCGACGAACGGCATCGACGGTCGTTCGTCGTCCGCAAAGGGAAGCTGGAGCCGATCCCGGACGGCCTCATCATCATGGCCCCGTCCAAGATCGGGCCGATGGCGAGGACTCGCATCCTGAGCATTCCCGGCAAGCTCCGGCTGGCGATGGAGCGAGTCCTGCCGAAAGGCGACGGCGCCGACGAGTCGCTGGCCTCCTTCGCGAGGCGTCGGTTCGGCCGCGAGGCTTATGACAGGCTCATCCAGCCGCTCGTCGGCGGCATGTACACGGGCGACCCGGAACGGCTGAGCGTGAAGGCGACCATGCCCCGCTTCCTGGAGATGGAGCAGAACCACGGCAGCCTCATCAAGGCTATGAGCGCCGCCGGTAAGAAGGAGGGGCCGAAGGCCGGCGGCTCGGGTGCGCGATACGGGCTGTTCGTCGGGCTCGAAGGGGGGATGTCCGAGCTGGTCGCCGCCCTGGTCGCGAGCCTCCCGGAAGGCGCGGTCCGGACCGGAGCGAAGGTCGAGCGGATGGAGAGAGAAGGGAACGGTTGGCGGCTGCGGATGCGGACATCAGACGTCTTCCCCCCTCGCGGGGGAAGACAGACCGCGCAGCGGTCAGATGAGGGGGACGACCAGCGGCGGATCGCGGAATACGCTTCGGATCCGCAAGCTTCTGGACCTCCCCCCCTCATCCGGCCCTTCGGGCCACCTTCCCCCGCGAGGGGGGAAGGCCGGGATGATCCGAACGACGGTGTTCGGGCGCGAGCGGTTCTGCTGGCGACGCCCCCGAGAGCGGCGGGCGGCTTGCTGCGGGACGTGGATGCCGACGTCGCCGCAATGCTGGACGGGATCGTCTCGACTTCGAGCGCGATTGTTTCGCTGGGATACAGGCGAGAGCAGATCGCGCATCCGCTGGACGGTTTCGGGTTCGTCGTGCCTTTCGTGGAGAACCGGGCGATCCTGTCGGGGAGCTTCTCGAGCGTGAAATTCGCGGGGCGAGCGCCCGAGGGTTCGGTGCTGATTCGCGTCTTCATGGGGGGAGCGAAACGCTCCGACCTGGTCGACGCCCCAGATGTGGAACTCGTGCGGATCGCCTCGGCCGAGCTGGCCTCGCTGCTGGGGATTCGCGGCGAGCCGGAGTTGGGGAACGTCTCGCGGTGGAAGTCGGCGATGCCCCAGTACGAGGTGGGGCACCTGGAGCGCGTCGCGGAGATCGAGCGGCGGATTGAGGGGATCGACGGACTGGAACTGGCCGGCAACTGGCTGGCCGGGGTGGGCGTGCCGATGTGCGTTCGCGCAGGTGAGCAGGCGGCGGAGCGAATCGCCAGCCGCATCAGCGCGGCGGCGGGGCGGGCGGGTTGAACGAGCCTCGGACGTGTGCGATCCTCGGGGACGCCGGCCGTGCGAAGGGTCGCGGCGGCCGGGGTTTCAGGGAGAACGGGCGATGACGAATCGACGCGAGGCGCTGAAGGTCGGCGCGGCGGGGCTGGCGACTTCGATGCTCGGCGGCTACACGCGCGGGGCGGCCGATGAGAAGACGTATCGGGTCGGCCTGATCGGCTGCGGCTGGTACGGCAAGTCGGACCTCTTCCGGCTGATCCAGGTCGCTCCCGTGGAAGTCGTCTCGCTCTGCGACCCGGACGCGAAGCAGCTCGCCCACGCGGCCGAGATGACGGCCTCGCGGCAGAAGTCCGGCAAGACGCCCCGGACGTATCGCGACTACCGCGACATGCTGAAGGAGAAGGACCTCGACATCGTGCTCGTCGGCACGCCCGACCACTGGCACGCCCTGCCGATGATCGCCGCCGTGGAGTCGGGTGCGGACGTCTACGTCCAGAAGCCGATCAGCCACGACGTCCTGGAAGGGGAGGCGATGGTCGCCGCCGCCCGCAAGCACGGCAAGGTCGTGCAGGTCGGCACCCAGCGCAAGAGCACGCCGCACCTGATCGAGGCCAAGAAGCGGATCGTCGAGGCCGGCTTGCTCGGCAAGGTCGGCCGGGTCGAGCTTTGCTGCTACTATCATATGCGGGCGAACGGCGACCCGGAGGTCACGACCCCTCCCGATTATTTCGACTACAACCTCTGGTCGGGCCCTGCGCCGCTGCGTCCGTTCGACGGCATGCCGCACGTCCGCTGGTGGCGGACGTTCATGGAGTACGGCTCGGGCATCACCGGCGACATGTGCGTGCATATGCTCGACACCGTCCGCTGGATGCTCGGCCTGGGCTGGCCCAAGAAGATCAGCTCGACGGGCGGGATCCTCGTGCAGAAGACGGGCAAGTCGAACATCACCGACACCCAGGAGGCCGTCTTCGAGTACCCCGAGTTCGACGTGATCTGGAGCCATCGCACCTGGGGGACGCCCCCCGACCCGGATTATCCGTGGGCCCTCTTCATCTATGGAGAGAAGGGGACGCTGAAGGCCAGCACCATGCGGTACGACTTCATCCCCCAGGGGAAGGGGGAGAAGATCCACGGCGACTGCGTCTTCGAGCGTGAGAAGTACCCCGAGGACGTCACCGAGCCCGAGATCGAACTCAACGCCGCCCCCGCGACCCGGCTGCACATGCGGAACTTCCTGGACAACGTCGTCAGCCGGGGAAAGCCGGTGGCGGATATCGAGGAAGGGCACATCTCCACGGCCTCCTGCCTGCTGGCCAACATCGCCATGAAGCTTGGCCGGCCGGTCGTCTACGACCCGTCGAAGCGGCTGGTCGTCGGCGACGACGAGGCGACCCGCCTATTGCGCGGGCCGTACCGGGCTCCGTGGGTCCACCCGGCCGAGGGGCTCGGCTGAGCCGTCGCGCACGGAGTCGGCGGACGAACAGGCGCAGGCGGCGCGACTCGGCCTTCCGGGGCGCACGGCGCGACGGGCGCGACGTGAACTCGGCGGTCTCGGAACCTCGAAATCGCGGCGACTCGGGGCGGTCGACGGGACGATGACTTCACCATCGCGGTGGTTCGCGCCCCATCAACCCGCGCCTGTCGGCTGGGTGAGGGGGCCGACGACCCGTTCCGTCCGTATCCGTCTTTTCCGTGCCCCGCGACGGTTCAACCGAGAATCAAAGGCCGATGCGCGGCGGTGGCCCCGGTTATCGAGGGCCCCGCTCCGGGCCGCAGGGAGGTGTTCGGTGTTCTCAAGGGATTCAGATCGCGCGCGTCGGGCCCGAGGGACGCGGCGACGGGCCGGGGCGACCGCGCCGGAGCGTCTGGAAGACCGGCAGTTGATGGCGTATACCTCGCTGGGCTTCTCGCTGCCCGACCTGGCGGTCTCGGGCGAGTCGGCCCCGACGGCCGCGTGGGGAGGAACGCTGACGGTGAACGTCACGCTCCAGAACCTCGGCGCCAGCACGATCACCGAGCCGACGTCGCTGGTTCCCGCGTCGGAGGTCCAGATCGGCCCCGACGGCGCTGTGGTCCCGTCGTATTACACGTCGAGCCAGGCCGATGCTCCGGCGTCGTCGATCGCCGTCTTCCTCGTCCCCAGAGGGAAGGGCCTGGCCTCCGGCATCTCGCTCGGCACGATCGACGCCCCGGCGATCGCCCAGAACAGCCTTCAGCAGTTGAGCGCGACGCTGACGCTGCCCGCCCAGCCCGCCGGCTTCCCCGCCTCGGGCGGCTATTCCATCCGGCTGATCGCCAACCCGGACCGCGCATTCCTGGAATCCAACTACCGGAACAACGTCAGCGCCCCGCTGAACGTGAGAATCCAGGCGGTGACCGCTTCGGCCCTCCGGGCGACGGCGTTTGACGTTCCAGACACGCTCGTCCCTGGGTCCACGATCCAGCCGACGATCCAGATCACCAACCTGGGAGCGACGGCGGTGACGTCGGACGTTCAGGTCGCCGTGGTCGCCTCGACCTCGCCCGACTTCAACCTGGGCAGTACGATCGTCGGGGCCTACACGATCAGCGGCGGCGTCAACGGGGTGAACTCCACGCCGCTCCCCAACGCCGCCCGTCACGGCCGAGGCGCCCGCTGGCTCCAGGCCAACAACGTCATCACGCCGCAGTCGAACGTCGTGACCCTCTCCGGGCTGACGATGACCCTGCCGACGAGCCCGAGCACCTACTACATCGGCGTCGTCGTCGACCCCAACAATCTGCTGAACCTGCCGAACCAGCCCTCGAACCGGCTTGAACTCATCAAGACGGTCACCACGAACGCGGGCCAGGCCACCACGGTTGTGACCGGGTCGGCGGCGTCCTTCGACTTTGAGAATCCGCCCGACGGCGTGCCGATCGGCATCGTCAGCTGATTCAAGCCGCATTCCCAGGCGGGGCGGGTCGTTTCGACGACGCGTCCCGCCTGCGTTTGCGCGCTCTGGGAGATCTAGCGGATTTCGCTCTTGTCGGGCTTTTGACTCGACCGATTGCCCGCGTTCCGAGGGTCGTGCTACGATTTCCGCTCCGCGACCCTCTCGGGATGTTCCGGGGGGCGGACTCGGCTCTGGGTCACGGCCGGGCGCGGCGTCGCGGGGTGCACGTCCCTTCTCCTCCCAGGAGCGCCATCCGTGCGGTCTTCTCTTCATCCTGGTTCCCTCGTCGCGACGCTCTGCGCAGTCGCGGCGGCCCTGACGTTCGCGACGGCTCCCTGCCGCGCGGACCTCGACGAATACGTCAAGAAGCCTGATCCCGCCTTCGCCTGGAAGCAGGTCGATGTGCAGGAAACTCCGGCCGGGAAGATCACGGCCCTCCAGCTCACCTCGCAGGTCTGGCAGGGGGCCCCGTGGGTTCACAGCCTGCGGATCTACGAGGCGGGCAAGCCCACCTTCGAGGACGCCGCCCTCCTGTTCATCAACGGCGGCAGCACCGGCAACAAGCCGGGGCCTGATATGGAGCTGCTGACGCTCACGCTCTCCAAGCTCTGCGGCGCCCGCGTCGCGCTGCTGAGCCAGGTCCCCAACCAGCCGCTGATGGGGGGCAAGAAGGAAGACGACCTGATCGCCGAGACCTTCGTCCATTACCTGAAGACGAAGGACGAGGAATGGCCGCTCCTCTTCCCCATGACGAAGAGCGCCGTCAAGGCGATGGACGCCGTCCAGGCCTGGGCCAAGCAGGACCGTCAGGTCGACGTCAAGCGGTTCGTCGTGACCGGGGCTTCCAAGCGAGGTTGGACGACCTGGCTGACCTCGGCCGTGGACGACCGCGTCGTCGCTCTGGCGCCGATGGTCATCGTGATGCTCAACCTCGGCGCTCAGGGGCCGAATCAGCTCGACGTTTGGGGAGACTACAGCGAGCAGATCCAGGATTACGTCCGTCGCGGTCTGATGGAGGACATGAAGACCGGCGAGGGGACGAAGCTCTGGCGGATGGTCGACCCCTACACCTACCGCGACCGCCTCGCCGACAAGCCCAAGTTCCTCCTCAACGGTGCCAACGACCGTTACTGGACGCTCAACGCCCTGGACTTCTACTGGGACGGCCTCCCCGGCGAGAAGTACCTGCTGGAACTCCCCAACGCGGGCCACGGCCTCAACGGCGACCGCTCGTGGGTCATCAACGGCCTGGCCGCCTTCTTCCGTTCGAGCGTCGCCGGCAAGCCGATGCCGAAGCTCGACTGGAAGATGGAGCCGGCCGGCAAGGCCCAGTACACGCTCAAGATCAACGCCGACCCCGCCCCGAAGTCAGCCCGGCTCTGGACGGCCGACTCCGCCAGCCGGGACTTCCGCGAATCCAAGTGGGTCAGCACGCCGCTCGAACCCGCGCCGATCGTCTCGGCCGTGGTCAGCGCTCCCGAATCCGGCGGCCGCGCCATCTTCGCCGACCTGGAGTATGACCACGGCGGGCTCCCCTACCACCTGACCACGACCTTCTTCGAACCCGGCCTGGACGCCAAGGTCAAGAAGAAGGAGACGAAGCCCGCCGCGGCCGCCGTTCCCGTCGGCGCGAGCTCCGCGCCCTGAGCCAGACTCAGAGAGGTCATCCTCGACCAGCCCCCGGCCCGGCGCTCAGGCGACGGTCGCCGGGGGTTCGGCTTTGGGACGTTCGGAAAGCACGTCCAGGATCGTCGGGCCGGGCTTGCCCCAGCGCCGGAAGAAGTAGCCGTGGCACGAGACGGCCTGCTCGCGGTAAGGCCGGTAGTTCCGCAGGATGCGGTCGGCCTCGGCCAGGTTGTAATGGGGCATCAGGCCGAAGACGTGGTGCGTCAGGTGCCAGTCCTGGCCGTAGGGGAAGATGCAGAAGTTGACCAGCGGGTGGCAGTGGAAGTTCCGCGAGTGCGAGAACTCCCCGGTCTCGGGCGCATTGCTGTGGTGGGCGATCTCGCGAAGCTGCATCAGGAACGGGTAGAGCGTCAGCAGCGGCGTCACCCAGAACAGGAAGAAGATCGGCCACGAGCCTGATAGGTGGACGAAGGTCAGCATCGGCAGCCAGTACGACCCGCGCAGGCACCGCCCGACCCGGAACCGATACGGTGCGCGGGGCTCGCGCAGGCCCATCGTCGCGTTGGCGTTCTTCGCCTGGCCGTAGAGGTATCGCCAGAGGGCCGGCAGCCAGGCCGAGAGGACCACGTAGCGATACCAGAACCGCCCCTGCGGCATCGGGAAGGGATACCGATCGCCGTCGAAGTGGAGCCGGGCGACGTCCGGGTCGCGCTCGGGGTCGTTGAGGAACTGGTGATGCCCCAGGTGTGTCACCCGGAACCGCTGGGTCATCGCCATCAGCGGAAACATGCAGAGCAGGTCCGACGCCAGCTCGTTCGCCAGCCGGTTGCGGAAGAGGGCGTAGTGGGATCCCTCATGACCCAGCCCGGAAAGCCGGTGCTGAAACACGGATACGACGAAGACCCCCAGGACCGCCAGCCCGCCGAACGCCCACGTCGAGAGCCCCCCCGACGCCCACGCCCGATAGGCCCACGTGCAACCCGCCAACGTCGAGATCAGCCCGACGTACTCGCCCAGCAGGTAGCCGATGTTCGTCCGGTCGTCGGCCCGGAGCAGGGGGACGAGCGCCCGATGGGTCTCGTCCCAGGTCCAGTCCGCCTCGACCTGCTTTTCGGTCAATGTCGCATCTGGCATGGGTCGACGATCGCCTCAGGGCCTCGGGTGATCGATCACGTCCCGCCCGCTCAACCAAAGTCGATTTATTCACCGCACTCGACTCATTTTACCATTCGATAGGGTAGAGTTGAGGACAGAATTATGAGAAGGCGGCAATGCGGCCGCGGAAGAATGAGGCCAGGGGGACAGGGACGATGGCGGTGGCTCCTGGACGGACGTCGAATCCTCGGGTTTCGCAAGGGGTGAAGGGCTTGATCGAGGCTGAGTCGGCCTGGGAGCCGACGGCCGACGTGGTCTTCGGCCTCAACCGCTGGCGGACCGCCCTGCGCGACGACATGAGCCGAGAGCTGGACGACCCGCGCTGGCCTCGGGCGTTGGTGGGCGTCGGCCTGACCCATCTGGCGGCGTTCCTGGTCTGCCAGTGGCTGGCCGAGCCGGTCTCCCGCCGCGACCTGCGTTACCTGGGGATCTGGTTCATCGAGCTGGTGGCCGTCTTCGTGGTGATGCGAAAGCTCGCCGGCCGGCACTGGATCCGTCGTTGCGCGTCGATCAACCTGGTGGCGAAGCTCTGGACGACGTTCCTGATTCTGTCGTTCAACGTGGTCTCGCTGAACAACCTGGTGGGGATCGAGCACCCCTGGTTCAAGCCCGTCTGGGGGACGCTGAGCACCTTCCTGTTCGCGTCGCTCGCCTGGCTCTTCTCCCCCTTGTTCTTCATCCCCGCCGTCCAGATGTGGGCCACCGGCCTCCTCATGGCGAAGTTCGACCCCTACGCCTACGCCATCTACGGCGCGTCCTGGTGCCTGGCCCTCTGCGGCCTCGCCGCCAATATCCGCCGGACAAGGTCAGTCTGAGCGACGTCAGCGCATAACGGCCTTCCCCTCTCACGGGGTAAGGTGGCCGCGAAGCGGCCGGATGAGCGGGCGATCGCCGTCGGACGGTAATTTGTTAGCGATTCCTCGACGTCATCAACGCCCTGATCGCATCCTGCGTTTCGGGGCTGAACCCGGCGAGTTCCTCATCGGTGATCAGCCCGAGGGACCGCATCCGGATCAATTGCCAGAACGCAGTGGATCTCCGCAGCCCGTCGAAGGCCGCCGCTAGTTCGCGGTCCCGTTCCTCGATCAACTGGAACACCGCCCGATACCGCTCATGGCTGCCCTTCGCGTCATCGGTCGCGACTTGCGCGACCTCGGCCAGCACCCGCCGGCAGAACCGATCGAGCGCGAGCGGCTGCAGGTGCTGGGACAGGTATTTCCACTCGGCTTCGCTGAGGCAGTCGTCCATTAAGAGGTCTCCAGTTAGGCAACGACCTCGATGGTCTGGCCTTCGAGATCCTTAATCACGGTGTGGCAAGGCGGACACCACCCACCATGCCTCAAATCCATTCCCGCATGAGGGTTAAGAACTGAACGCCCCTCACCCTTCGAGACTGACGTAGGTCTCGAAATGCGACATCACTCGATCGAACACCTGGCTTGGGTAGTCCTCCAAACTCTCGAGTAGGCAAATGGGCGTGGAGCAAGCTGAAGCAAATAAGGCGGGCCGTGAACGATCGGCCCGCGAGATCGCGAAGAGGAGTTGGGCGACGGCTGTGAACTCCGTGTTCTCCGCCGAGCGGCGCGACCAGAAGTGCCAGGCCAGGCGCTCTAGCTCGTCGCGGTCGACCACTTCGACGGCTTGATGGCGCGCCAAAGAAATGGCCGCCTCGACTTCGGGCGTCGCCTTGCCGAGTTGGCAGAGGAGTTCGCCGACGCACGAGCAGAGCCACTCGAAGACCCGGCGGTCGCTCGGCGGGTCGTCGAGGAAAGAGACGAGCGGCATCGGCCAACGCGCCCCCGCGACCTCACGGGCCCTGCGGCAATCTGCGATTGCGTCCTGTGGCGACGCCATATGTACGGTCGCCTAGAAGGAATGGGGCGAGTCACTCGAGTTCGAGTCGATAGCATTCTCCGCCGAATCGGCAACCCGTGCCCGCTCCAACGCCCGATTCATGGGGAGGATGAACAGCACCGGCAAGGTTCCCAGATGTCCCAACTGGTTCCAGGGACGCGGCCCCAGAAGGCCCCAACCGCAAGCGAGAGCGAGACAGGCCCAGAGGGCGACAGCCAGTCGGACGGCAAGCCTTCGCTCTCGGGGCCTGGTCGTGTTCTTGATGCCGAAGTAGGTGCCGACAAGGCCGCCCATCGTGCCGACGACGCCCCCGGCGATTCCACCGGCCATGCCTGGGTCCACGTCGTCGGGCTCCGGGTTAGGTCTGGATCGGTCAGACTCGCGACGGGGCGGCTCCGTCGTAGGTCGAGATTTCCAGGACGCCGGTGGGGTCGGCGGCGGCGGTGCGGATGGGGGACCAGACGGGGAGTTCGCAGAGGCCGCCGCCGAGGAACGTGTGGTGCCAGAGCTGGGTGGCCGCCACGCAGGTCAGGCTCAGGTCCATGATGATGGACTTGGGCGTGAAGCGGGGGAACTTCCCGTGCGCGGCGACCTCGCGGGCGACCTTGTCCGGGTCGAAGTAACCCGTCGCGCGAAGCGACTCGGGACTGAGCAACTGGTCGACCCAGGCGGGCCGGCTGGAATCGAGGAACGCCTCCGAGCGGCTGGCGCGGAACATCGTCTTGGGGCGGTTGGCAATCTTCTTCGGGAGCGTCCGCGCGGCCACCTGGCGGAGGATCCACTTGTCGGTGAGGCCCTTGAGCTTGTACTCGGGGGCGATCGTCGAGCAGAAGGCGACGACGTCCTCGTCCAGCAGCGGGTAGCGGGCCTCGACCGACGAGTTCATCGCCACCCGGTCCCCCTTGCCGTGGAGCAGGAGGCCGGCCAGCATCACCTTGTAGCCGACGTACAGCGACTGGTTCAAAGGCGCCCAGCGCGTGAACCGCTCGTTCGTGATCCCCAGGTCGTCGTAGGCGGCGTAGCCCTGGATGTCGTCCCACATCGAGTCGGAGTAGAGGAACGTCCGGGCCTGGGCCATCAGGTCGTAGACGTCCTGCTGGGCCGTGCGGACGCCCTGGAACCCGTAGCGCGGGGGCAGATGCGCGGGATTGCCGTGCATCGAGCCCACGATCACGTCGCGGACCTTCGACGGCAGCCAGTTGCCGACCGTCTTCCGCATGAGGTTGCGGACCTGCTGGCTCTTGAACCAGGGATAGCCGGCGAGCGCCTCGTCGGCCCCTTCGCCCGTCAGGGCCACCTTGTAACCCTGGGCGTGGACCGCCTTGGCGAGCTGCATCAGGCAGGCCGCCGACGAATCCATCACCGGGCCTTCCGCGGCGCGGATCAACTCGGGATAGGCGTCGATGATCGACGAGCGATCCATCGTCACCATCGTCAGCTTCGACCCCAGCGCCTCGGCCGACTCCCTCGCCTGCGAGCGCTCATCCGGCCCCGCCTTGTTCAGGCCGATCGTGAACGAGGGCACCGCATAACCGCGCTCGCGTGAGCTGAGGCCGAGAACGACGGTCGAATCGAGGCCGCCGCTGATGTAGCTGACCACCGGCACGTCGCCACGCAGGCGGCGCTCGACGGCCTGGCGCATCAGGTGCTCAAGCTCGTCGATCAGGGGCGTCGGGTCCTTCAGCCGACGCTCGTCGCCGGCGTCGGGGAAGTCCAGGTCCCAGTAGCGAATCAGCTCGATCCGGCCGTCCTTCACCGACAGGAAGTGCCCCGGCGGGAGGATCTTGATCCCCTCGAAGAAGGTCCGCGAGGTCCCCGCGCAGAAGGTGTTGAAGAAGATGTCCAGGCCCCGCCGATCGGCGCGGGGGTCGATCAGGCCGGAGGCGAGGATCGCCTTGATCTCCGATCCCCAGAGCAGCCAGCCATCGGCCTCGGCGTAGTAGAGCGGGCAGATGCCGACGCGGTCGCGGCCGAGCAGGAGGGTCCGCTCCTTGCGATCCCAGAGCGAGACGGCGTACTGGCCTCGCGCCTTTTCGAACATCGCCCGGCCCAGGTCCTCGTAGAAGTGGACCCAAAGCTCGGTGTCGCAGCGGGTGGAGAGCGTGTGGCCCCGGTCGAGAAGCTCGCGCTGGAATTCCGGGTACTCGAACACCTCGCCGTTCTGGGCGACCCAGATGGTGCCGTCTTCGTTGCAGATCGGCTGCCGGCCGCCGGCGAGGTCGACGATGGCCAGTCGGCGAGCCCCCAGGACGACGCCCGGCTCGCTGTGGAACTGTTCGTCTTCCGGCCCGCGGTGGGCGATCGCGGCGGTCATCGCCAGCAGGCGAGCCTCCGGAAAATCGCGCCGACCCCGTAAATCCAAGGCTCCCGCGATGCCGCACATGGTCGGTCGATCTCCTGGGCTCGTTGCGTCGTCCCCGGCCGGCCGGCTGCGCAGTCAGGACTTGCCCGGAGCGCCCGGCTTCGAACTATACCACGCCCTGACAAGGCGGGCCGGCTCAGAGTTCGTCCGCCGCGCCGGTCAGGAGTAGCCGTAAGGGGAGGGGGGCTCGGGTCGCCATCCCTGGGCATAGGCGTCCATCGCCTTGACCTGTTGAGCCCGGTTGTAAAACAGCAATGCGACGACGATTCCCGTCACCGCGCCGCCGACGTGAGCCAGATAGGCGACTCCGCCGGTCTCGCCCATCTTCCCAAATCCTTGCACTCCCAACCAGATCTGTAGGACGATCCAGCCGCCGATGACGATCACGGCCGGGAGCACGGTGATGAACCGGAAAACCAAAACGCGGATGTGATTGTGGGGGAACCAGACGACGTACGCCCCCATGATCCCGGCGATCGCGCCAGAAGCTCCCAGCGTCGGGATCGTCGAGTTCGGCGCGGCGGCGATCTGGGCGAGCGACCCCATCAGGCCGCACGCCAGGTAGACGATGAAATACCGGACGCCCCCCAGCACCTCCTCGACGTTGTCGCCGACGATCCAGAGGTAGAGCATGTTCCCCAGCAGGTGCATGAGACTGCCGTGGAGGAACATCGCCGTGAACATGGTGAGCCAGACGGGGATCGGGCTGGGGGCGTGGGGGATGACTTCGCGGGGGTCAACCTGGACTTGATCGCCGAACGGACCGCCATGCCGAACCTGAGCCCCCTGGCGGAGGATCGGCTGGTCGATGTCCTCCGCGTGGGTGATCTCCCAGGGCGTGCAGGCCAGGGCCATCGTGAACTGGTCGCCGCGCTGGCTCTGGACGAAGAACATCACCACGTTGAGCGCGATCAGCGCGTACGTCACGACCGGGACGATCCGGGTCGGCTGGAGATCGCCGAGGGGGAGAACCATGGGAAGGGCTCGGAATCGGATCGTTGAATGAGAGGCGCGCCCGCCGGACGCGGGCGAGCCTCACCATTTTACGTCCGACTTCGGTTCTGAGAACCCCCGGCCGCGGCGGCGACGTCCCTCTCAGGCCCAGATGGCGCGACCGTCGGCCCGCGAAGCCCCGTCGGCCTCCAGTTTGTCCAACTCCTTGCGGACCTGGGCCAGGCCGAAGGCGCAGACCTCGAAGTGCTCGGAGAGCCGGCGGAGGACCGGGCGGTCGTCGCTGCGGGCGCTCATCGTGCTGGCCAGGTAGTACGACCGCTTCCCCTGGCGCTGGTAGTCCAGCAGGCCGTCGGCCGAGTCGCCGCCGGCCAGTCGCCGGAGAGCGTCGGGGTAGAGGCCCGTCCAGAAGAGGGTGAAGTCGCCGACGTGGCGATGGCATTCGCCTCGACGTTCCTCGTCCTCGGCGGATTCAGCTTCGGCGAGGATCCGGGCGACCTCCAAAAGCGGCCTCCCCTGGCGGTCGCGGATGCGACCCAAGGCCTGCGTCGGCGTGAACGAGGCCAGCAAATTCGAGACGTAACCAACCAGCGAGGGATCGCCCATCCCCAGCTCGGTCATGAAGGTTGATTCCGTCAGCCCGCGGAAGAGGCGGTGGAGGGGGTGCGATTCGGAAATCATGCGTGATTTCTCCGAAACGGGGGGCGTTCCATGCCCTCGAATGTTGACGTGGTTTGGTAGGCTGCTGTCGATCCGACCTCTCTTGCTTTCTTGAACGCGACTTGCATGCGAAACAGGCTCGGCCAAGCCGAAGGCCCTCTTAGCAAACAATGCGCCCATTCCCCGATCCGGGAAAGGCAAAATCCGAAATTTCCTGCCATTCGGCTGAACCGATTGTGCTAAAACGATTTGCGTGTGGACCTCAAGGCCCCGAATCATCCTCTGCGGGGACGAAGAACGCCCCAGATTTCGGCACTGGTCGCCTCTTAGGAGGCAGCGGCGTCATCGATTTTTCGCAAACGCCCTACGAGGTCTCTTCAGACCACCCAGGTCACCCTCGCTAGGTGCCTGGCCAACCACACCGCCCTGGTCAACCACACCGCCCCTCTTCATGACGGCGACGCCCCGTTCCAGCGTACGCCACTCGGGCTTCGAGAAGTTCTTCACGTTCTTTCGAACGAATACGGGCGTGTGGGCGGTGGCGCGGCCCGAGAACATGAGGCCGCCGGCGATGGAAGCCAGGAGGCCTCGTCGGAACAGCCCTGCGTTTGGGATGGTCATCACGCCATCTCCGTTGCCGGCGGATTGGAGCCGTTCGCGATCGGCTCGCTTCGACACGTCAAGACGACGTGATCATCCCATCATACGTATGCCCCCCGATCAAGGCCTCGACCTCGACGGTGAAGGTTGGTGGACCTGGCGGGCGAGTTGTCCGGCAGCGGGGTGCAGTTCCGCAGCCTGACCGATGGGATCGACACGACCACGGCGGCGCGGGCGAGGGGCCGTGTCGGGGGACGGAATCGGCCCGCCAACTCCTGGCTGGCGGCATGCCGCCGGGCGACGTGGCGAGGAACCTTGGGGTCTCGGTCCCGACGCTCTATCGCTGGGTGCCTGCCGAGAGTCGGCAAGGCGCGAACGGGAAGGAAACATCCTATTTTACCCGAACTGCCACGAAATCTAGCAGCGACCCCCTTTTCCTTCCTCTTTTCCTTCCTCCCCTTTTCCTTCCTTAGCAGCGACCCCTTTTCCTTCCTCCTGATTTGTTATAAACCGATAGCATTGAAGGATTATTCTGTGAGGTTGGCTGGCAGCACCAACGACAACAATCGGTTTCGCAGCCACGGGTTAAGCTGAAAGCAGCCATTTGAGGTGAATAGACGAAAATTCGGATTCGGCGAGAATGACTTCACGGATCCGTGTTCAATTTCATAAGTACCTATAATATCCTCCGTTGGTATTTCGGCGTTCACATCAACCGAACGCTGGTCGATGACAGCTATACTATCCGATGAGTTCTCGATTGCATAATTGATTAAACGCGGATCAATATGATTGATGCATATATTATGTATTAATTCAATGAATTCTTCATATTCGATGAATATTCCTGGATCAATATCTTTGACAGGCTCAGTTAAAAAACCGCAGATGCCAGCTTTGGGAAGGCCGATTCGCGAAATAGTTCCCGGCGACATCCATGTCGCGACTACAATCGTGTCGCCGCTTCGCGGCGCAGCGGAGTCATCTAGCCAATCAGGCGAATCGGCTGCGTGAATTTGGCACGCGGTCAATCTGATGACGTCCATGTTTTCGACGCGATTGGGCATCTCGACCTCATTCCAGGATTTGACTGTCACTGTCCAAGCCGGTCCAGAGCAGTTCGTTGATAGCGTCTCTGAGTTCTTGAGCCATGTTTGAGGAAGGGAAAAGGGGAAGGGAAAAGGGGACATTGCCAAATTATCTGATTGGGAAGGGAAAAGGGGAAGGGAAAAGGGGACATTGCTAAGAAGGGAAAAGGGGACATTGCTAAATTATCTGATTGACTAAAGAAGGGAAAAGGAAAGAAGGGAAAAGGGGACATTGCTAAGAAGGGAAAAGGGGACATTGCTAAATTAAAGAAGGGGAAAGGGGACATTGCTAAAAGAAGGGAAAAGGGGACATTGCTAAATTATCTGATTGACTAGGCAATTC